>NZ_JBEOXT010000038.1:0-89105 GCF_040296685.1 Streptomyces sp. NPDC002054 | reverse complement strand
AGGCCCACGCGGCCTCGGCCAGCTTGCGGAAGAGGGCCTTGGCGTCGACCTTCTCGATGACCTCGCCGGTCATGCGGGCGCGCAGACCGAACTCCCGACAGCCCAGCGGGGCTCCCCGCAAGGCAGCCGCAGCCGCACCCGCAGGAAGCCCCGTACGCCCGGCCCGCCCAGCTCAGCCCCGGTCCCGCCAAGGCAGCTCCGCCGTCACCGTAGTCCCCCCACCCTCCGGCGAATCCAGCACGAACACCCCGTCCACCGCCCCCAACCGCTCCGCCAGCCCCGACATCCCGGTCCCCCGGTCCAGCCGCGCCCCGCCCCGCCCGTCATCCGAAACCCGAATCATCAGCCGCCCCCCACCAAACCCCGAGCCAACCGAGCCAAGCCCCACCCCCGAGCCACCAGCCCGCCACACCTCCACCACCGCACCACGCGCCCCCGCATGCTTGCTCACGTTCTGCAGCAGCTCCGACACCGTGAAGTACGCGATCCCCTCGATCGCCTCCGCCGGCCGCGTCGGCAGATCCACCTGCACCTTCACCGGCACCACACACCGCGACGCCACCGAAGACAACGCCGCGTCCAGCCCCCGGTCGGTCAGCACCGCCGGATGGATCCCGCGCGCCAGATCCCGCAGCTCCTGCAGCGCCAGCTTCACTTCGCCGTGCGCCTCGTCGACCATCGCCGCCGCCGCGTCGGGGTCCTCCAGCAGCTTCTCCTTCGCCAGCCCGAGCCCCATCGCCAGCGCCACCAGCCGCGCCTGCGCCCCGTCGTGCAGGTCCCGCTCGATCCGCCGCAGGTCGGCCGCCGCCGTGTCGACCACGACGCCCCGGTCCGATTCCAGCTCGGCGATCCGCCGCTCCAGCTCGTCCGACGGCGACAGCATGCCCCGTACCATCGCCCGGTCCGCATTGGCCAGCAGCCGGACCACATACGGCAGGACCGGCCACAGCACGAACAGCCCGGTCAGGACCACCGTGAAGGTCGCCACTCCCCACGGCAGCCGCGCCAGGGAGTACAGCACGGTCCGCCAGGCCACCGGGTCCTTGATGGTCGTCCACAGCCAGGGGAAGAACCCGCCGGCCCGCTGCGGCCCGGGTATCGGCGTCGGCTCCTCCACGCGTACGTCGAGCAGCGCGCGGGCCCGCGCCCGTTCGAACCGTCCTGTCTGGCGGGACAGGTACAGTCCGCCGGCGAGCAGCGGCAGTCCGATCGCGGTCACGGACAGACCACCGGCCGTTCCGATCATGAACACGGTGTAAACAAAACCGGTGATCGCCACAGGAAGGTTGGTCAGCAGGTACGCGATTTCCTTCCACGTGTCCACACTGAAGACAGGGCGCACGGGCAGTGGCCGGTCGTGGTCGGATGCCTGGATATCGACGCTCATGCGGCACAGCCTGCCAACCCGTGCCCCGCCGGTGCCATGGGGTGCCCTTGTCTCAGTGAACGGGGGATAACCCCACCCCGTGTGAGGCAGGCCCTAGACTCCCTGCCGTACCAGATCGTCGACAGTGGTTAGAGGAGCGAGGAACGGACGTGCCCGACCCAACGGTATCGACCGTAACCGTGCTCGCGGCGGACTACTTCCGAAGCTATTCGGTCGTCGGTCTCCTCGCGGCGCTCGGTGTGCTCTTCGTGGCCGTGGCCTTCGGCGCGGGGCGGCTGCTGCGCCCGGCCGTACCGACCCGCGAGAAGCTGCTGACGTACGAATGCGGCGTCGACCCGGTGGGCGAGGGCTGGGCACACACCCAGGTCCGCTACTACGTCTATGCCTTCCTCTATGTCATCTTCGCCGTCGACTCGATCTTCCTGTTCCCGTGGGCGACGGTGTTCGCAGACCCCTCCTACGGCGCCACCACCCTGATCGAGATGTTCATCTTCCTGGGCTTCCTCGCCGTCGGCCTGCTCTACGCGTACAAGAAGGGCGTCCTCGAATGGACGTGACACCGGAGCCCCAGCTGCTCCCGGAGCCCAAGCGCCTGGGAGTTCTCTCCCGCCTCGCCCCGGAGCCGATGAAGGTGGTCCTGAACTGGGGCCGCCGCTACAGCCTGTGGGTCTTCAACTTCGGCCTGGCCTGCTGCGCCATCGAGTTCATCGCCGCGTCGATGGCCCGGCATGACTTCATCCGGCTGGGCGTGATCCCGTTCGCGCCCGGACCGCGCCAGGCCGACCTGATGATCGTCTCGGGCACGGTCACGGACAAGATGGCCCCGGCGGTGAAGCGTCTGTACGAGCAGATGCCGGAGCCGAAGTACGTCATCTCCTTCGGCGCCTGCTCCAACTGCGGCGGCCCGTACTGGGACTCGTACTCGGTCACCAAGGGTGTGGACCAGATCATTCCGGTTGATGTCTACGTGCCGGGCTGCCCGCCGCGCCCCGAGGCCCTCCTGCAGGGCATTCTCAAGCTCCAGGAGAAGATCGCCCGCGAATCGCTTGCGGCGCGCTACTCGAATGCACCGGCCCCCTCGGTCTCCCAGCTGACCAGCGGACTGGTCACGCCGCCCCCCGCCCGTGCGGAGGATCCGGCATGACGCTGCACGAGTCCCCGCACGAGTCCCCGTACGACTCCCTGCCCGACGCGGCACCCGAGATCTTCGGTGCGGAAGCGGTCGCGGACCTCTCCTACGAGGTGCTGACGGTGGACGTCCCCGTCGGCTCCTGGATCCAGGCGCTGGAGATCGCCCGGGACAAGCTGGGCTGCACCTACTTCGACTGGCTGAGCGCGGTCGACGAGCCGGGCACCGGCTTCCGGGTCTGTGCGCATGTGGTCGCGCTGGAAGGCGGAAAGGTACGCCGCCTGCTGCTGCGGACGACCGTTCCGCACGCCGCGCCCTCCCTCCCCTCGGCCATCGCCGTGTACGCGGGGGCCTCCTGGCACGAGCGGGAGACGCACGAGATGTTCGGCGTGGTCTTCACCGACCACCCCAACCTCACCCCGCTGCTGCTGCCGGAGAACTTCGAAGGGCATCCGCTCCGCAAGGACTTCATCCTGGCGGCCCGGGTCGCCAAGGCCTGGCCGGGCGCCAAGGAGCCGGGCGAGGGCGCCGAGTCCGGCGGTCCCAAGCGCCGCACGATGCTGCCCCCGGGCGTGCCCGACCCGAACGAATGGGGCCCCCTCAAGGGTCAGCTTCCCCCCGCCCCGGCCCGCCCGGCCCGCGTCGCGCGCACACCCCGCGCCGCCGGCGAGGGCCCGCCCGCCCGCACCCCGCGCGAGGGCGCCCCGGCCCGCCGCACCCGCTCGGTGACAGAGGGCTCCGCAACCCAGGCGACCCCGGAGACCCCCGCCGCACCCGAAACCCCGGCCCGCCCGCCCCGCCGCACCCGCTCGGCCTCGGAAGGCTCCGCCAGCCAGACCACCCCGGCCACCCCGGCTCCGGCGGGAGCAGAGACGCCCGAGGCGCCCGAAACCCCGGCCCGCCCGGTCCGCCGTACCCGCTCGGCGTCGGAAGGCTCCGCCAGCCAGGCCGCCCCGGCTCAGGCACCGGAGGCAGTCGAGGCGCCCGAAGCAGCCGAGACGGCGGAGGCAGCCGAGACTGCGGCGCCGGAGCCCCGGCGCCGCCCGGCCCCCCGCAGCGCGGACGCGCCCTGGCACAACCCGAAGCCCGCCTTCGAGGAGCCGGCAGCGCCCGAGCCCGACGCAGGCCCCGCCAACAAACCGGAACTCAAGACTCCGGCCCCCGACCCGGCAACCGACCCGGCCCCCGACGCCGACACGGCCGCCGACCCCGACACCCGACCCGATACCCGACCTGACACCGGAGGCGACGCGTGAACGACGTCCTCGACGTCGCGCTGCGACTGCTCGTCGTCTTCGCCGTCTTCCTCGTGCTGCCCCTGGTCATCGGGCAGACCGAGCACAAGGTGATGGCACACATGCAGGGCCGCCTCGGCCCCATGTACGCCGGCGGCTTCCACGGCTGGGCCCAGCTCGTCGCCGACGGAGTCAAGTTCGCGCAGAAGGAGGACGTCGTCCCGGCCAACGCCGACCGACGCATCTTCCAGCTGGCCCCCGCCGTCGCCCTGCTCCCGTACCTCCTCGTCCTCGTCGCCATCCCGATCGGCCCCGGCGAGGGCGCCGTCGGGCAGGTCATCGACGCCGGCCTGTTCTTCGTGCTCGCCGTGATGGGCGTCGGAGTGCTCGGCAGCCTGATGGCCGGCTGGGCCTCCGCCAACAAGTTCTCCCTGCTCGGCGGCCTCCGCACCGCCGCCCAGCTGCTTGCCTACGAGCTCCCCATGCTCCTCGCGGCTGCCTCGGTCGCCATGGCCGCCGGCACCGTCTCCCTCCCCGGCATCGTCGAGGCCTTCCAGTGGTGGTGGCTGCCCTGGCAGATCACCGGCGCCCTGGTCTTCTTCACCGCCGGCCTCGCCGAGCTACAGCGTCCCCCCTTCGACATGCCCGTCGCCGACTCCGAGATCATCTTCGGTGCCTACACCGAGTACACCGGCCTCCGCTTCGCGCTCTTCCTGCTCGCCGAGTACGCCGGCATCGTCGTCCTCTGCGGCCTCACCACCGTCCTCTTCCTCGGCGGCTGGCAGGGTCCGTGGGGTGCCGACGGCCTCGGCTGGGTGTGGACCCTGCTCAAGACCGCGGTCCTCGCCTTCCTCGTGATCTGGCTGCGCGTCAGCTATCCGCGTCTGCGCGAGGACCAGCTGCAGAAGCTCGCCTGGACCGTGCTCATCCCGCTCGCGCTCGCCCAGATCGCGCTCACCGGCATCGTGAAGGTGGCGATGAACTGATGCCCATCCCCGGATCCGGCCTGGCCAAGGGCCTCGCCGTCACCCTGCGCACGATGACGAAGCGCTCGCACACCGCCCAGTACCCCGAGGTACAGCCCGAACTCCCGCCCCGTACCCGTGGGGTCATCGGTCTGTTCGAGGAGAACTGCACGGTCTGCATGCTGTGTGCCCGCGAGTGCCCCGACTGGTGCATCTACATCGACTCCCACAAGGAGACGATCCCGGCCGCTGCCCCCGGTGGCCGCGAGCGCAGCCGGAACGTCCTCGACCGTTTCGCCATCGACTTCTCCCTCTGCATGTACTGCGGTATCTGCATCGAGGTGTGCCCCTTCGACGCACTGTTCTGGTCGCCGGAGTTCGAGTACGCGGAGACGGACATCCACGAACTCACCCACGAGCGGGACAAGCTCCGCGAGTGGATGTGGACGGTCCCGGCCCCGCCCTCCCTCGACCCGGCAGCCGAGGAGCCCAAGGAACTCGCCGCCGCCCGCAAGGCGGTGGACAAGGCCGAGGCCGAGGCCCGCGCCGCGGCAGAAGCCGAGGCCGCCGCCCAGGCCGGCCCCGAGTCCACTGCCCCCGACGCTCCGGCCGGAGGTGCCGAGTGATGCACACCGCCACCGCCTCCCTGGCAGCCGCCGCCCAAGGCCAAGGCAACGGCTTCATGTCACCGACCGGTGTCGAGATCGCCTTCCTCCTCGTCGGCATCGCCACCCTCGGCGCAGCCCTCGTCACCGTCACCACCAAGCAGCTGGTGCACGCCGCGCTCTGGCTGGTGGTGACGCTGGGCGGAATCGCCGTCGAGTACCTGCTGCTCACCGCCGAGTTCATCGCCTGGGTCCAGGTGCTGATCTACCTCGGTTCCGTGGTCGTCCTCCTCCTCTTCGGCCTGATGCTCACCAAGGCCCCGATCGGCCGCTCCCCGGACGCCGACTCCGGCAACCGCTGGGTGGCCCTGGCGGTCGCCGTGGCCTCGGCCGGCGCACTGGTCTGGGTCGTGGTCGACGCCTTCCGCACCACCTGGATCAACCTCGACGGACCGGCCCAGGGCTCCACCAAGGTGTCCGGCGAGTACCTCTTCCAGCACTGGGTGCTGCCCTTCGAGGCGCTCTCCGTCCTCCTGCTGGCCGCGCTGATCGGAGCCATCGTGCTGTCCCGCAAGAACGGAAACGACGGCGCCGGCGAGAAGGGGAAGCGCTGATGCATCTCGCCTACCCCGCCGTGCTCGCGGCGCTCCTCTTCTGCACGGGCCTGTACGGAGTGCTCGCCCGCCGCAACGCCATCCTGGTGCTGATGTCCGTCGAGCTGATGCTCAACGCCGTCAACCTCAACCTGGTGGCCTTCGACGTCTGGCTGCGCGACACCCTGCACGCCGGCCAGGCCCTCACCCTCTTCGTGATCGCCATCGCCGCCGCCGAGATCGGCATCGGTCTGGCCATCGTGCTGATGGTGTACCGCAACCGGGGCACGTCCGACGTCGACCGGCTGCGTGACACCGCCGAGGGCAACGAGCCCGCACCGACCGCCGACTCCGCTTCCCACGAGGTCGCCGCGTGACCACCACGACCCTCGCCGTCCTCGTCCCCCTCCTTCCCTTCCTGGGAGCGGTGGCCGGCCTGCTGTTCGGCCGCACGGCCCCCGGATTCGTCCGGCCGCTGGCCGTGCTGCCCACCCTGGCCGCGGCCGTGCTGGCCGTGCTCGTCGCCGTCCGCCAAGGAGGCGGCGAGCCGATCGAGGCCGCGACGGAGCTGACCCCGACCGGCTCGGTGCCGATCGAGCTCGCGCTCTACCTGGACGGCTTCGCCGTCCTCGTCGCCGTGCTGGTCGGTGTGGTCGCCACCTGCGTACAGCTCTACTCGACGGCCTACCTGCGCGAGGACCCGCGCTACCCGTCGTACGCCGCTCTGGTCTCACTGTTCACCTCCGCCATGCTGCTCGTCGTCTACTCCGGCGACCTGATGGTGCTGCTGGTCGGCTGGGAGATCATGGGCATCTGCTCGTACTTCCTGGTGGGCCACTACTGGGAGACCGAGGCGGCCCGCTCCGCCTCTCTCAAGGCCTTCCTCGTCACCAAGCTCGGTGACGTCCCGTTCCTGATCGGTCTGTTCGCGCTCGCCACCGACGCCAACTCCTTCCAGATCACCGAGATCCTCGAGACCGTCAAAAACGGCGGACTCGACCACCCGACGCTGATCGCGCTGCTGCTGCTGGCCGGAGTCGCGGGCAAGTCCGCGCAGTTCCCGCTGCACACCTGGCTTCCGGACGCCATGGCGGGCCCGACCCCGGTCTCCGCACTGATCCACGCCGCGACGATGGTCGCCGCCGGTGTCTACTTCATCGCCCGTCTCCTTCCGGTCTTCGGGGCCTCCCGGGCCGCGCTCGTGGTGATGGCCGTGATGGCGGCCGTGACCATGGTCGGCTCCGGGCTCGCCGCCCTCGCCCAGGACGACATCAAGCGGGTCCTCGCCTACTCCACGGTCGGCCAGCTCGGCTACATGATCGGCGCGCTGGCCGTCGGCGACCGCTCGGCCGCCGTCTTCCACCTCCTGTCCCACGGCTTCTTCAAGGCACTCCTCTTCCTGGGCGCCGGCGTGATCATCCACGCCGCCGGTACGAACTCCCTGGCCGCCATGGCCCGGATGGACGGCCTGGCCAAGCGCATCCCGGACGCCTTCTGGACCATGTCGATCGCGTTGCTCGCGCTCGCCGCGATCCCGCCGTTCGCCGGCTTCTTCTCCAAGGAAGCCGTCCTGGTCGCCGCCGAACAGACCGCCACCGGCCACGCCGACTTCGCCCCGAGCGCAGCCGGCTGGCTGGTGCTCGTCTCCGGTGTGCTGACCGCCCTGCTCACCGCCGCCTACGCCACCCGGCTCTGGCTGATGGCCTTCCGCGGCCGGGGCGTCGCCGCCCCGGACCACGGCAAGGAGCCGTTCGCCATGACCGGAGTGCTGTGGCTGCTGGCGATCCCGACGGTCGGCTTCGGCCTCGCCGCCGGTCCCCTCGCCGACTGGTTCGACGGCGAGGGACTGACCCCGACCCTGGCCACTTCGGTGCTGGGCACGGGCGCAGCGGTCATCGGCGGGATGCTCACCTACGCCCTCTGGCAGCGCCTCTCCGTCAGCACCGCCCGGGAAGCCGCGGCCACCACCCCCGTCGGTGCCGCCGCATCCGCCGATGCCGCAGAGTCCGCCGCCGGGGCCCCCGAGGTGGACGAGGTCACCCACGACCACCCCGTCGTCCCGGCCGGCCCCGTCGCCGACCCCGGCAAGGCGCTCCTCGGCCCGCTGTACCCGCACGCCCACGTCGGCTTCCACCTCGACGCCGTCTACGACGCGCTGTTCGTACGCCCCGTACGCGCCGCCGCCGGCCTGGTCCGCTTCCTGGACCGGGCGGTCGTCGACACGTACGTCCGCGGCGCCGGCACCGCACCCGGGCTGCTCGGCTCCCTCGTGCGCCGCGCCCAGACCGGCAACGTGCAGAGCTACCTGAGCGCCCTGCTCGCCGGTGCCGTGGTCCTGGCGATCGCCACCGCCGTCCTTGCCAACGTCAACGCCGGATCGTGAGCCGTGAGTCAGCCGTGATTGATATCAGCCCATCCGTGATGCAGTTCCTTCTGGCGTTCATCGTGGCCGCACCGCTCCTTGGCGCGGCTGCGGCCCTGCTGCCGCCCCCGCCCGGGCTCAAGGGCCGCAGCCCCGAACAGGCGGTGCTCCGCCACGGCGTGACCGTGACCGGTGTCATCCTGGCCGCGGCGATCGCCCTCACCCTGGGCTTCGACCACGACACCCCGGCCCGCTTCCAGGCGACGACGGACATCAGCTGGATCCCGGCGCTGGACGTCCGGATCCACCTCGGTGTCGACGGCATTTCGCTCCCCCTCCTCCTGATGACCGCGCTGCTGTTCTTCCTCTGCGCGCTCTACAGCTACTTCAAGCTCCCCGCAGGCCCCTCCCCGAAGGCCTTTGTCGCGCTGCTCCTGGTCCTGGAGTCCGGCACGCTCGCGACCTTCGCGGTCCTCGATCTGCTGCTGTTCTTCCTCGCCTTCGAGATGGTGCTCATCCCGATGTACTTCCTCATCGCCCGCTGGGGCGGTGACCAGCGGCAGGCCGCCGCCTGGAAGTTCATCCTTTACACGCTGCTCGGTTCCGTGGTCATGCTGCTCGGACTGCTGCTGATCGGGATCAACAGCGGCACTTTCGACATGGTGACACTGGCCACTGACAACGGCCGCGAACTGTCCCACACCACCCAGCTGCTGGCGGTGCTCGCGATCGGGATCGGCCTCGCCGTGAAGACCCCGATGTGGCCGCTGCACAGCTGGCTCCCGGACGCCCACACCGCCGCCCCCACCGTCGGATCCGTCCTGCTGGCCGGCGTCCTGCTCAAGATGGGCACCTACGGGTTCGTGCGCATCCTGCTGCCCGCCACCCCCGAGGGCATGCAGACCTTCGCGCCCTATCTGGCCGCCTTCGCCGTGGTCGGCATCGTCTACGGATCGCTGGCCTGCCTCGCCCTCGCCCGCAAGGGCGCGAACGGCGACCTCAAGCGGCTCATCGCGTACTCTTCCGTCGGCCACATGGGCTTCGTGCTCCTCGGTATCGCCACCATGACCCCCACCGGAGTCAACGGCGCCCTGTTCGCGAACATCGCCCACGGCCTGATCACCGGCCTCCTCTTCTTCCTGGTCGGCGCGCTCAAGGACCGCTACGGCAGCACCGATCTCGACACCCTCGCCGGAGCCACCGGCGCCGCCCTCTACGGCCGCGCCCCCCGCTTCGGGGCCCTCCTCGCCTTCGCCGCCGTCGCCTCCCTCGGCCTGCCCGGCCTGGCCGGCTTCTGGGGCGAGATGCTGGCCCTGTTCGGCGCGTTCGAACCGGCCGAGGGCCTGTCCCGGCCCGCGTTCCTCACCTTCATGGCGATCGGTGCGTTCGGCACCCTGCTCACCGCCGCATATCTTCTGATCGTCGTACGCAGGGTGTGCATGGGCGATCCGCAGGCGCTCCCGAAGGCCGCCCCGGCCGCAGTGGCCGACGTCCATCACTACGAGTTCGCCGCCTGGACCCCGCTCGTCGCCCTCACCGTCCTCGCCGGCCTGTGGCCCGCCGTCCTCCTCGGCCTCACCAACCCGGCCGTCCAGAAGCTCCTCGCAGGAGGCAACGCATGACGGCCTTCGCCGCCGCCGGCCCCGTCAGTCTCGTCCAGACCGTCGACTGGCTCGCCATCGCGCCCGTGGTCATCCCGGCCGCGGTCGCCCTGCTGGTCCTGGTCGCCGACCTGTTCCTGCCGGACGGGAAGAAGGCCGTGCTCGGCTGGATCTCCGTGGCCGGCCTGGCCGCCTCGACCCTCCTGCTGCTGCCGCTGCGCGGCGAGGACCGCTCCACCTTCTGCCTCACCGGCGACGCCCTCGCCGACGGCGCCGCCTGCAGCTACACCGCCGACCGGTTCACCCTGGTCATCCAGTTCCTGGTGCTCGCGGGCGCCCTGGTCACCGCCCTGCTGTCGGTCACCGCCATCCGCGAGACCCGGCTCCCGGCCGGCGAGTACTGGTTCCTGCTGCTCTCCTCCGCCGCCGGCGCCGCCCTGCTTCCCGCCTCCCGTGACCTCGCCACCCTGATCGTCGCCCTCGAAGTGGCCTCGCTGCCCGCCTTCGCCCTCGTCGGCCTGCGCCGCGGCGACCGGCTGTCCTCCGAGGCCGCCCTCAAGTTCTTCCTGTCCTCCGTCACCGCGACGGCCGTCTCCCTGCTCGGCATCAGCTTCGTCTACGCCGCCACCGGCACCCTGCACCTCACCCAGGTCGCCGACCGCCTCGAGGACGTCCCCGGGCAGCTCGACACCCTCGCCATGACCGGTGTCGCGCTCACCCTCATCGGCTTCGCCTTCAAGACCGCCGCGGTCCCCTTCCACTTCTGGGTCCCGGACACCTACGTGGGCGCCCCGCTGCCCATCGCCGGCTACCTCTCGGTGATCGGCAAGGCGGTCGGCTTCACCGGTCTGATCCTGGTCACCGTGATCGCCTTCCCGGCCTACTCCGACATCTGGGGCCCGGCCCTGGCCGTCCTCGCCGCGCTCACCATGACCCTGGGCAACGCCGCAGCCCTCCGCCAGGACCCGCACCGCGCCCACAGCGCCGTACGGCTGCTCGCCTGGTCCTCCGTCGGCCAGGCCGGCTACCTGCTGGTCCCGATCGCCGCCGCCGCGTACTCCGAACGCGACCAGATCGGCTCCACCGTCGCCTACGCCCTCATGTACGCGGCGGTGAACCTCGGCGCCTTCGCCGTGGCCGCACTGGTCGCCCGTACCAAGCCGCTGAACCGGATCGCGGACTACCGCGGCCTGTACGCGGAGCGCCCGCTGGCCGCCCTCGCGCTGGCCTTCTTTCTGCTCTGCCTGGCCGGCCTGCCGCCGGGCATCATCGGCCTCTTCGCCAAGGTCACCGTCTTCCAGTCCGCCGTGGACGCGGGCCTGGGCTGGCTGGCCGTGGTCATGGCGGTCAACGTGGTCATGGCCCTCTACTACTACCTGCAGTGGACGGCGCTGCTGTTCCGCGCCCCCGTCCCGGAGGGCGAAACGGCCGCCGGAGCCACCGTGGGCACCCCCCTCCGCGCCAAGGTTCCGTTCCCGGTCACCGCGGCCATCACCGTCACCGCCGTGGTGTCCGTGATCGTGTCCGGCGCCCCCCAGCTGGTCCTCCGCTTCGCGGCGACCAGCCTCTTCCCGCAGTAGCCGCGGGCGCGCGGTCACCCGTACGGACCAACGCGCGCTCCGGGCGGCAAGGCAGGACCGGGAACCCGGCGTCCTCGCCTGGCGTTGACCAGGCAGGGAGGGTCCACTGGACCGTAGCCCCTCAGACCCACGACGGGGCTCCCCTGCCGCACCACCTGGAGGGCGTACCGTGCACCGCCGGCACAACGGGCTGAAGACCGCCGTACTCCTCGGCGGACTGTCCGCAGTCATCATCGTCATTGGAAGCTTCTTCGGGCGCACCGGCCTGATCGTGGCCGTGCTCGTCGCCCTGGGCACCAACGCGTATGCGTACTGGAACAGCGACAAGCTGGCTCTACGCGCGATGCGTGCGCGCCCGGTCAGCGAATTCGAGGCGCCCGAGCTCTACCGGATGGTGCGGGAGCTCTCTACGTCCGCGCGCCAGCCAATGCCCCGGCTCTACATCTCACCCACCGAGGCGCCGAACGCCTTCGCGACCGGCCGCAACCCGCGGAACGCCGCCGTCTGCTGCACGGAGGGCATCCTCCGCATCCTCGACGAGCGGGAGCTCCGCGGGGTCATCGGGCACGAGCTGAGCCATGTCTACAACCGCGACATCCTGATCTCCTCGGTCGCCGGAGCCCTGGCCTCCGTGATCATGTTCCTGGTGAACTTCGCCTGGCTGATCCCGATCGGCCGGTCCAACGACGACGAGGGCCCCGGTCTGCTCGGCATGCTGCTGATCATGATCTTGGGCCCCCTGGCCGCATCCGTGATCCAGCTGGCCATCAGCCGTTCCCGTGAGTACGAGGCGGACGCTTCCGGCGCCCAACTCACCGGCGACCCGCTGGCCCTGGCCAGCGCCCTGCGCAAGCTCGACGCCGGCACCAAGCAACTCCCGCTGCCGCCCGAGCCCCGGCTGGAAACCGCCAGCCACATGATGATCGCGAACCCGTTCCGGCCGGGCCAGGGCCTGTCCAGAATGTTCTCCACCCACCCGCCCATGGCCGAGCGCATCGCCCGGCTCGAGCAGATGGCAGGACGAAACCAGTGAAGACCATCCTGAACGTCATATGGCTCGTACTCAGCGGATTCTGGCTGTTCCTGGCCTACTGCCTGGCCGGGGTGATCCTCTGCATCACCATCATCGGCATCCCCTTCGGGATCGCCTCCTTCCGGATCGCCGTCTACGCCCTCTGGCCCTTCGGCTACACCACGGTCGAACGCCATGACGCGGGCGCCCCGTCCTGCGTCGGCAACGTCCTCTGGCTGCTCCTGGCCGGCTGGTGGCTGGCCCTCGGCCATATTGTGACGGGCATCCTCCTCTGCATCACGATCATCGGCATCCCGTTCGGGATCGCGAACTTCAAGATGATCCCGATCTCGCTGCTCCCGCTGGGCCGCGAAATCGTACGCACCGACGCCCCGTTCGCCAGTCGGTGACGGCGCGGACACCCAGCTCTCCGGCAGGGTTATCCACAGGCCGAGCGGGGTGTCATGGGTGTGGTTCACCATGAAGTCATGAACGAGACCGAGCAGTTGCTGAAGCAAGTCACCGCCCATGCGTGCAACTCCCGGCAGGGGCAGCGAAAGCCCCTCCCGGAAATGACGCTCTGGGCGGATTTCAGATCCCGCGTGTGAGCCGCTTCCGCACCGCGTAGACCAGCACTCCCGCCGCCAGCACCCCCGCGCCCGCGACCGCCGAGGCGGCCGGCAGGGCGCAGGCCAACACCAGACAGCCGGCCAGCCCGAGCGCTGCCACGGCCCGGCCCTTGACACCTGAATCGTGTGCATCCAGCGTCCAGGCGGACGCGTTCGCGATCGCGTAGTAGGCGAGCACTCCGAAGGAGGAGAAGCCGATCGCGCCCCGCAGGTCCACGGTGCCGGCCAGCACCGCCACCACCGCACCCACGGCGAGTTCCGCATGGTGCGGCACCTGACGGCGGGGATGTACGGCGGCCAGCGCGCGGGGCAGATGGCCGTCCCGGGCCATCGCGAGGGCGGTCCGCGACACGCCCAGCACCAGCGCGAGCAGCGAGCCGAGCGCTGCCAGCACCGCACCCGACTGGACCACGGGGACCAGTCCGGGCCGACCGGCCGCCCGGACCGCATCGGCAAGCGGAGCCGTTGAATCCGCCAGCCCGGCCGCACCCAGCACCGACAACGAGGCCACGGCCACCGCCGCGTAGACCACCAGGGTGATGCCCAGCGCCAGCGGCACCGCCCGCGGGATCGTCCGGGCCGGATCCCGCACCTCCTCGCCGAGCGTGGTGATCCGGGCATAGCCCGCAAAGGCGAAGAACAGCAGCCCGGCGGCCTGCAACAGCCCGCCGGCCCCACCGGACCCGGCCGTCCCGCCGGCGTCCCACAGCCGCGCAGAATCAGCTGCTCCGGAACTCAGGCAGGCCACCACGACCCCGGCCAGTACCGCCAGCACCAGGGCCACGATCACCCGGGCGATCCGGGCCGACTTCTGCACACCCCCATAGGACGCGGCGGTCAGCGCCACCACCGCCGCCACTGCCACCGCATGCGCCTGACCCGGCCACAGATACGCCCCCACGGTCAGCGCCATCGCCGCACAGGACGCGGTCTTGCCCACCACGAAGGCCCAGCCCGCCAGATACCCCCAGAACGGCCCCAGCCGCTCCCGCCCGTACACGTACGTCCCGCCGGAGGCGGGATACCGGGCAGCCAGCCGGGCCGAGGAATGCGCATTGCAGTAGGCCACGACCGCCGCCACCCCGAGCGCCGTCAGCAGGGCCCCGCCGGTGCCGGCCGCCCGGGCCGCCGGGCCGAACGCGGCGAAGACCCCGGCCCCGACCATGGCCCCCAGCCCGACCACGACCGCGTCGGTCACACCCAGCGTCCGTTTCAACTCCCGTTCCATGGCGCGGACCCTAGCCGGGTTCGGTGGCGCCCTTCCGGCCGGGTGCGGCGGAGGCCCGCTGCCGCTCCCACCCGTCGAGGGCGGTCAGACAGGCGTGGTCGAAATGGCGCAGCCCGCTGAGGTCGATCCGCACCGGCCGGTCGGCGGGCAGGGCGTCGAGCGCATCGAGCAGTTTCGGCAGCCGCAGAAAGCTGGCGTTGCCCGCCACCCGCACCCGGAGCACCTCCCCCTCCCACGCCTGCTCGATGTGCACATGGGAGGTGTCCCAGGCCGCCTTGGACACGGCCAGGCCCAACCCGACCAGCACTCCCTCGAAGAGGTTCGTGGCCACGATCGCCCCGGCCGTCACCACCAGCACCACGGCCTCGCCCCGGTGCGTCTGCCAGAGCCCGACGACCGCCCGGCCCGGCAGCAGCTTCCACCCGGCATGCAGCAGCACCCCCGCCAAGGCCGCCAGCGGCACCACTTCCAACAGCCCGGGAACGCAGACGGCGAAGAGGAGCAGCCAGCCGCCGTGCAGGATCCGGGAGGCCCGGGTGCGCGCCCCGGCCTCCACATTGGTCGAGCTGCGCACGATCACGGCGGTCATCGGCAGGGCACCCAGCAGCCCGCACAGTGCATTGCCCACCCCCTGCGCGAGCAGCTCACGGTCGTAGTCCGTCCGTGGCCCGTCGTGCATCCGGTCCACGGCGGCAGCGCTGAACAGCGTCTCGGCGGAGGCGATCAGGGCGAGGGCGACCACGGTGCCCACCGCGCCGGCCGAAGCCAGCACCCCGAAGTCCGCCGCGGCCGGCGGGGCCACGGCGGCAAGCACGCCCTCCACCTCGACCCGGTCGACCGGCATGTGCAGCCACCAGGCCACGACCGCGGCGGCGGCCACCCCGACCAGTGCCCCGGGCACGATCCGCAGCCGTGCGGGCATCCGGCGCCAGCCGACGATCACGGAGACGGTTCCGGCACCGAGGGCGACCGCGTCCCAGTCGGCCTGCCCGAGGAGGTGGCCCAGCCCGGCGACCTTCTCCAGGGTCCCGCCCGGGGCCGGCGCGTCCCCCAGGGCGTACAGCTGCCCGGCGATCAGCACCAGCCCGATCCCCGCCAGCATCCCGTGCACCACCGCCACCGAGATCGCCCGGAACCAGCGCCCCAGCCCCAGCACCCCCATGCCCAGCTGCACCACCGCGGCGGCCAGCACCAGCACCCCGAGCGAGGCCGGCCCGTACGCCCGTACGGCCTCGTAGACGAGCACGGTCAGCCCGGCGGCCGGTCCGCTGACCTGCAAGGCGCTCCCGCGGAACCACCCGGTCACCAGGCCGCCCACGATCCCGGTGACGATTCCCAGCTCGGCCGGTACTCCGGAGGCCACGGCCACTCCCACGCAGAGCGGCAGCGCGACCAGCGCGACGACGACGGAGGCCCCGAAGTCTTCGCGGAATGTGCCGGCCCCTGGCATGAGAGAACCCCCTGTCCACACGGTGATGGTCGGCACCCAGCGTGGTGGCTGCACCAGTCCACGCATAAGTGACCACAGGGGGCCCACAAGGGGGCGCGCGGCGCGCACGCCCCGCACACGACCGGGCGAGCGCCGGCCGGCTTCAGAAAAGGTGGTGAGGGGGCGGGGCGGCCGGATTCGAACCGGCGTCCTCCTCCATGCTGTGTAGGCGCACTACCTCTGTGCTACGACCCCGCCTTGCCATGATCCTAACCAGCCAACCCGACTGCCCGCCCAGGATTTTCCCGGTGCGAGACCTTGATCAGCGGTAGTTCACGAACTGGATCGCGAAGTCCAGGTCCTTGCCCTTGAGGAGGGCCTGCACGGCCTGCAGGTCGTCCCGGCTCTTGGAGCTGACCCGGAGCTCGTCGCCCTGGACCTGGGCCTTGACGCCCTTGGGACCCTCGTCACGGATGATCTTCGCGACCTTCTTGGCGTTCTCCTGGGAGATGCCCTCCTCGATCGAGGCGAAGATCTTGTACTCCTTGCCGGACAGCTGCGGCTCGCCGGCGTCCAGCGCCTTCAGGGAGATCCCGCGCTTGACCAGCTTGGTCTCGAAGACGTCGAGGACGGCCTTGACCCGCTCCTCGGAGTTCGCCTCCATCAGGATCTTCTCGCCGGACCAGGCGATGGTGGCGCCGGTGCCCTTGAAGTCGTAGCGCTGCGAGAGCTCCTTGGCGGCCTGGTTGAGGGCGTTGTCGACCTCCTGCCGCTCGACCTTCGAGACGATGTCGAAACTGGAGTCGGCCATGTGCTGTGGCTCCTTGAAGTCGGCTGCAATGTGCTCGGGGGACGCGGACCGGACATCCCCGCTCCGCACCGCAAAGCCTAGCCACCGCGCCCGCCACAAGTGCTGATCAATCCGGTGGCGAAGCACCCTCCGGCATCGGGTATCGTTTACGTCGTTGCCAGAGAGCACCGTCGACAGGCGGAATCCCCGGCGACATCCCATGGCGGTGTGCCCGAGTGGCCAATGGGAGCGGACTGTAAATCCGTCGGCTTAGCCTACCCAGGTTCGAATCCTGGCGCCGCCACGCGATGTGAGACCCCCGTGCAGTGCGCGGGGGTCTTCTCGCATGCGAACAGTGCGTGCGGGCCGGCCACGGGCCAGGCGGCAGTCGCTTTACGGGGCGCGCTCGTAGGTGACGGTGGTGGTGGGGCATGCCTCTGCGAGCTGGGTCAGGGCTTCCTGCTCGGCGATGTCGAGGGTGAGGCCCCAGCGGAGCTTGGTCGCGGTCCATTCCGACAGGTACCGGCAGGTGACCTCGGTGGCCGGCGGCAGCCATTCTGCGGGGTCCTGGTCGGCCTTGCTGCGGTTCGAGGCTGCTGATACGGCGACGAGGGAGCGTTCGCTGCCGAGGTCGTTCGCGTATGCCTCACGCCGCTCCGCGGTCCACTGGGAGGCCCCGGAGTCCCAGGCTTCCGCGAGCGGCACCATGTGGTCGACGTCCAGGGCGGAAGCGGAGGTGATCCACTTGGCGTCGTAGTAGCTCCACCACATTCCGCCGGAGAGTTTGCAGCCGGGGAGGATCTGCGGAATCTGCGTCGCCTCCGAGAGCAGTACCTCTGCTCTCGTGTTGCAGCCGTCGGAGGGGATCTGCCCGGCGTTCCAGTGCTTGAACGAGGTGCGTTGGTACCCCTCGCGGGACTCGGCGGCGAGGGGGACCGCCTTCACCGCCTGGGCGAGGGGGAGGGTTTCGACGGCGTGCGCCGGAGTGGCCGTCGTGAGGGGCAGGACGGCGAGTGCTGCTGCCGAAACAGCGCGCATGAGGTTCTTGATCACGAGAAGCAGGGTGGGTGGCCCGCCACTCGATCGAGTGCATTGACTCGAACAACTGCGCCAAATAGACGCGCCAGTTCACCAGTGGCGGCGGCGCGTATCGTCCCCGGCACACGGTCGTTGTCCACGCGTGAAGTGGACTTCTGATGCGCGAGGCAAAGTGGGCGGCGGGGTGCTGGCGGCCCTGTTGGCCGCCGGGGTGCCGGCTCTGGTCGGGGCCGCGTTGCACACCGACGAGGGCGAGCCCTATAGGGAGACCCGGCTGTACTTCGGGATGCAGCGGCCCGGCGGGGGAGAGATCGGCAGGCCCGAGTTCATGCGGTTCCTCGACCGGGAGGTCACCCCGGCCTTCCCGGAGGGGCTCACCCTGCAGGACGGGTACGGGCAGTGGCGGGGCGCCGACGGCCGGATCGTGCGGGAGACCTCCTACGAGCTGATCCTGCTGTACCCGGAGAAGGCCGCCGACGAGCGGGACCCCCGCATCGAGCGGATCCGGCGTGCCTACCAGGACGAGTTTCGGCAGGACTCCGTCGGCCGGTCCGACGACCCGGTGACCGTGGACTGGTGAACGTGGACGGGTGACCGCGGACTTCTGACCCGCGGGGCCGGTCGGTCAGTTGCCGGCCACGTCCTTCACCGCGACCTCCACCGGAGTGGTGCCCTCGACCAGTTCCAGGGTCAGGCCCGCCGTCGCCGGGGTGTCGGTGAGTTCGGCCAGAACCGCGGCGACGTCGTCGCGCGAGACCGGGCCCGGGCCGGTGTGTGCCTCGAGGCGGATGCGGCCGGTGCCCGGCTCGTCGGTCAGGGAACCCGGGCGCAGGATCGTCCACTCCAGGCCGAGCCGGGTGCGGAGGTGGTCGTCCGCCTCGCCCTTCGCGCGCAGGTAGACGTCGAAGACCTCGTCGCCGGGGTGGTGGGAGTCGGCGCCCATCGAAGAGACCATCAGGAACCGCCGCACCCCGGCCCGTTCGGCCGCGTCCGCGAACAGCACGGCCGCGCCCCGGTCCACCGTGTCCTTGCGTGCGGTCCCGCTGCCCGGGCCCGCGCCCGCGGCGAACACGGCCGTCTCCGCGCCCTGCAGGATGCCGGCGACGTGTTCCACGGAGGCGGACTCCAGGTCGCACAGCACCGGTTCGGCGCCGGCCTCCCGCAGGTCGTTGCCCTGCGCCGGATCGCGGATGATGCCCGCGACCTCGTACCCGCGCGCGGTGAGCAGCCGCTCCAGCCGCAGCGCGATCTGACCGTGTCCACCAGCGATGACGATGCGCATGCCCCGACCGTACGACGAGCCGCCCGTGCGCGCCCGCGCACGCTCAGGGCCCCGGCTCCATACGGCCCTGCCGGGGGAGGTCCAGGGCCACCGCCACCGCCGAGTCGCAGTACTCCCGGACGGCGCTGGTCCGGGCCACCACCCGGCCCCGGTGGATCACGATCCGGCTGTAGGCCAGGGACAGGACCCCCGCGATCCCGTCCCCGCGTACGGCCAGCAGTTCCGCCGGGAAGCCGGCCTCCACCCGGATCTCGGGCAGGGCCATCGCCGACCGGGCTGCCGCGCTGACCGTCTCGTACGCCTCGGCCGGCCGCAGTCCGCCCTGGGAGGCGAGCAGGTAGGCCGCTTCCAGCGGGTCGCCGCGGCCGACCGGGTTTCCCGCGTCGCGCAGGGCCCCGCTGCCGGCCGCGACCCGCACCCCGGCGGCGCGCAGCAGCCGGACCGGAGCGGTGCGCAGGCTCCGGCGTTCCAGGGCCGCGCAGTCGCCCTGCGGCAGGCAGGTGACCCGTACGCCGGCCGCGGCCAGCCGGTCGGCGGTGCGGGTCGCCACGTCGAGGGGGAGGCGGGAGAGGCCGCCGCAGGGGCCGATGGTGACCCCGGGGCGCAGGCCCCCCGCCATGGCCGCCAGGCGGGCCAGCCGGGCCGGATCGTCCCCGTCGGTGTGCAGGTCCACCGGGCAGCCGTGCTCGGCCGCCAGCTCCAGTACGGCCTCGGTGAAGCCGGTCGGGTCCGGGTCCAGGTCGGGGCAGCCGCCGATCACCGCGGCGCCCATCTTCACCGCGTCCCGGAGCATGGCCAGCCCGTCCGCCCCCGCCACTCCCGTCAACAGCCGGGGCACCGCCACGGCCGTCAGGTCGGTCAGGCCGCGCAGCGAGCGGCGGGCCTGGAGGACCGCCTCCATCGGCGCGAGTCCGTGGACGTCGCCGATCCGGACGTGGGAGCGGACGGCGGTGGCGCCGTGGCCGAGCTGGAGCAGGGCCGCCTCGGTGGCCCGGCGTTGCACCTCGTCGGTGGTGTACGGCACGGGGCCTTCGGTGTCGGCGGTGAGCGCGGTGTCCCCGTGGGCATGCGGCTCCGCGGGGGCGGGCAGCAGCAGATAGCCACTCAGATCGACCCGGGAGGGCCCGGGGCCGGGCAGGCTGCCCGCGGTGCCGACGGCCTGGATGCGGCCGGCGCCGAGCCGGACGTCCACCGTCCGGCCGTCCGTGAGGCGGGCTCCGGTGAGCAGCAGGGTGGTCGCTTCGGCGGCGGATCCGTGCGCGGCACCGTGTCCGTGTGCGTGGCTGTCGGGCATCGCGCTCCTGCGGTGGCTCGGGCGGTTCCTGAGCCATGGCCGAGGCCACGGCCCAAGATCACGCAGCGTGCTCAGAGCCTAGGGCGCCGGGCTGCCCGCTTCACGGAAGAGCCGAATAGTCGTACCGGTGTCGCGCCTTGGCGCCACGCCCGCCCCAGGAGACCCTCGGGACACCCCGGACCTGCGGCGAAACCTGTGCGGGAGGTCCTTCAGGCAAAGGATTTGGGCGATCGGCGGGAGGCCGTGTAATGTCTTCCCTGCTCGCCCCAATAGCTCAGTCGGTAGAGCGTCTCCATGGTAAGGAGAAGGTCTGCGGTTCGATTCCGCATTGGGGCTCTGGTGAGAGAGGTTCCCCACCCTCGGGTGGGGAAGTGATCACATCAAAGCGGCGTAGCTCAGTCGGTAGAGCAAGCGGCTCATAATCGCTGTGTCACCGGTTCAAGTCCGGTCGCCGCTACACACAGTAGCCGATTGCGGGGTCGGTCTCCCGATCGGCTACTCTTTTATGCGTTCATCCGTCCATTAGTCCGTCCAAGGAGCACTCACGTGGCTGCCACCGACGTCCGCCCGAAGATCACGCTGGCCTGCGTGGAGTGCAAGGAGCGGAACTACATCACCAAGAAGAACCGGCGTAACAACCCGGATCGCATGGAGATGAAGAAGCACTGCCCGCGCTGCAACTCGCACACCGCGCACCGCGAGACCCGCTAGTCACTGGCGAAGTCTCGAATACAGGCACCGTCATGAGGTCGTCCCCTTCCGGGGGGACGGCCTCGTGTCGTTTCCGAAAGTGCCGCCCTTGTGTCGTTCTCAACAGGAGGTAGTGAGCCATGGCGCTCGACCAGTCCTTCGTGGGGCGGACCTATCCGCCCACCGATCCGTACGAGGTCGGCCGGGAGAAGATCCGGGAATTCGCCGAATCGGTGGGCGACGCCAATCCTGCCTACACGGATCCCGATGTCGCCAAGGCGCTCGGCCACCTGGATGTGATCGCCCCTCCGACCTTCGTGTTCGCCATCACCTTCAAGGCGGCGGGCCAGGTCATCGCGGACCCGCAGCTCGGTCTGGACTACAGCCGCGTGGTGCACGGGGACCAGAAGTTCGTCTACTCCCGCCCGGTGCGCGCCGGTGACCGGCTGTCCGTCACCTCCACCATCGAGGCGATCAAGTCCCTGGCGGGCAACGACATCCTCGACATCCGTGGCGAGGTTCACGACGAGACCGGCGAGCACGTGGTGACGGCCTGGACGAAGCTCGTTTCCCGCGCCGCCGAGGAGGCCTGAGATGACCGCACAGATCCGTTTCGCGGACGTCGAGGTCGGCACCGAGCTGCCGGCCGGGTCCTTCCCCGTGACGCGCGCCACCCTCGTCCAGTACGCGGGTGCCTCCGGCGACTTCAACCCGATCCACTGGAACGAGAAGTTCGCCAAGGAGGTCGGCCTGCCCGACGTCATCGCGCACGGCATGTTCACCATGGCCGAGGCGATCCGGGTGGTCACCGACTGGGCGGGCGACCCGGGCGCGGTCGTCGAGTACGGGGTGCGGTTCACCAAGCCGGTCGTGGTCCCCAACGACGACGAGGGTGCGCTGATCGAGGTCAGTGCCAAGGTCGCGGCGCTGCTGGAAGACAACCGGGTGCGGGTGGACCTGACGGCGATGAGCGCCGGCCAGAAGGTCCTCGGCATGTCCCGGGCCGTGGTGCAGCTGGCCTGACGGCCTGACCTGCGGCTTTCCACCGATCCCACCGAAGCGGCGTCCCGCCCGGCATCCGTCCGGCGTGCGGCGCCGCTTTTTCCGTTGACGTAGTTAGTGATTGAGTACTAACTTATTGCCATGGCAAGGATGAGCGCAGACGAGCGGCGCGAGAGCGTCATCCGTGCGGCGACGCACGAGTTCGCCCGCGGCGGGTACCACGGCACCTCCACCGAGGCGATCGCCAAGCGGGTCGGTGTCTCGCAGCCGTACCTGTTCCGGCTCTTCCCCAACAAGCAAGCGATCTTCGACGCGGCGGCCTCCCGCTGCCTGGCCGACACCCGCCGGGTCTTCGCCGAGGCCGCCGAGGGCCTGCACGGCGAGGAGGCCCTGCGGGCCATGGCCGACGCATACACCCGGCTGATCGCCGAGGACCCCGACAAGCTCCAGATGCAGCTCCAGACGTACGTGGCCGTCGCGGCGGCCGAGGCGGCGGGTGACCGCGAGTTCGGCGAGCTCGTCCGGGCCGGCTGGCTGGAGCTCTGGGACACCGTCCACCTGCCCCTCGGTGCCGACGTGAAGGAGACCACGACCTTCATGGCCTACGGCATGCTCATCAACACCCTCGGCGCCATGGGCTTCCCGCCCGGGCACCGGGTCTGGGAGGGCCTCTACCCCTCGGCCCAGGACAAGGGCGACCCGGAAGAGTAGGCGCTCCCTGTGCTCCTGCGGCGCATTCTTCTGTGCACGAAAGTTAGTCAGCAATAACTAACATCCTCAGGGGGAATCGTGACCACCCAGCAAGACGCCAAGCTCCGCGGACCAGCCATCTGGGCGCTCGTCCTCACCGGCGCCGCCAGCTTCATGGCCGCCCTCGACAACCTCGTCGTCACCACCGCCCTCCCCGCCATCCGCGCGGACCTCGGCGGAAAGCTGGAAGACCTCGAATGGACGGTGAACGCCTACACCCTCACCTTCGCCGTCCTCCTCATGTTCGGGGCCGCCCTCGGGGACCGCTTCGGCCGCCGCCGGCTCTTCATCGCCGGACTCGCGATCTTCACCGGCGCCTCCGCCGCAGCTGCGCTCTCGCCCGGCGTCGACGCGCTGATCGCCGCCCGCGCCGTCCAGGGCCTCGGCGCCGCGATCATGATGCCGCTCACCCTCACCCTGCTCACCGCAGCCGTCCCCGCCGCCCGCCGCGGCATGGCCCTCGGTATCTACGGAGCCGTCGGCGGCGTAGCCGTCGCCAGCGGCCCGCTCATCGGCGGCAGCCTCACCGAGCACACCTCCTGGCAGTGGATCTTCTGGCTGAACGTCCCGATAGGCCTGGCCCTGATCCCGCTCGCCCGCCTGCGCCTCGCCGAGTCCACCGCCCCCGGGGCCCGCCTGGACATCCCCGGCACCCTGCTCATCAGCGGAGGCCTCTTCGGCATCGTCTACGGCCTGGTCAACGCCCACGCCCACGGCTGGACCAGCGCGCCCGTCCTGACCGGCCTGATCGCCGGCAGCGCCCTCGTCGGCGGCTTCGTCCTCCACGGTTTCCGCAACCGCAACGCCATGCTCCCCATGCGCCTCTTCCGCAACCGCGGCTTCTTCGGCATCAACGTCGCCAGCCTGCTGATGTACCTCGGCATGTTCGGCTCGATCTTCCTGCTGAGCCAGTTCATGCAGGGCGTGCTCGGCTACTCGCCCACCGAGGCCGGCCTGCGCCTCCTGCCCTGGACCGCCATGCCCATGGTCGTCGCCCCGATCGCCGGCATCCTCTCCGACCGCATCGGCGGGCGTCCGGTGGTCGCCGCCGGCCTCGCCTTCCAGGCCGCCGGCCTGGCCTGGTTCGCCGGAGTCCTCAGCGCCAACGTCTCCTACGCCGCCCAGCTGCCCGCCCTGATCCTCAGCGGCATCGGCATGGCGCTGTACTTCGCCCCCGCCGCCAACGTGCTGATGTCCACCGTCAGCCCCGCCGAGCAGGGCATTGCCTCCGGGGCCAACAACGCCCTCCGGGAGGTCGGCGGCGCCCTCGGCGTTGCGGTCCTGGCCTCGGTCTTCTCCGCCACTGGCGGCTACGAGACCCCGCAGGCCTTCACCGACGGCACCGTCCCCGCCGTGTGGATCGGCGCGGCAGCGGTCGGCGTCGCCGCCCTGCTCGCCCTGCTGATCCCCGGCCGCCGCACGAGCACCGACCGTCCCGCAGCCGATCAGCCCGCGGCCGACCGGTCCACCGCCCACAGCACCGTCAAGATCCCCGCCTGACACTGACACTGACACTGACCCTGACACGGAAGGAATACGACCATGCCCGACATCCCGTGGATCACCCCCACCGCTCCCGCTCCCGACGCCGAGGTCTACGTCATGGCCTCCCGTTTCGAGACCGAGACCCTGTTCGGCGCGATCAAGTTCTTCCTCAAGTCGCCCGGCATCATCCGGCAGATCCGCTCCGCCCCCGGAGCCCACGGCGCCGGCCTCCGGGCCCGGGTCGGCTCCCGCACCTTCCTGACCCTCTCCGCCTGGCAGGACCGCGACGCCCTCTACCGCTTCGCCCGCAGCGAGCCGCACCGCACCAGCTCCCGCGCGGCTGCCGCGTACATGAGGGAATCCGCCTTCACCTTCTGGTCCGCGAAGGCCTCCGACCTCCCCCTGACCTGGGAAGAAGCCGAGCGTCGGCTCGCCGAACAGAAGTCGGCCCACTGATCGCCGGGAGCATGCCCGGACACTGCGGTCCGTGGCCCAGCCGGGAAGCCGGGGCCACGGACCGTACTCTTGTCCACGTGCAGGAACTCCACGACGCCCCCCTCGCCCCGCTGACCACCTTCCGCCTCGGCGGCCCCGCGACCCGCCTGGTCACCGCGACCAGCGACGACGAGGTCGTCGCTGCCGTCCGCGCCGCGGACCGCAGCGGCACCCCCCTCCTGGTCATCGGCGGCGGCAGCAACCTGGTCATCGGCGACCGGGGCTTCGACGGCACCGCCCTGCGCATCGCCACCACCGGCTTCGACCTCAAGGGCACCACCCTGGAGCTCGCCGCCGGCGAGAACTGGAGCGACGCCGTCGCCCGCACCGTGGACGCCGGACTCGCGGGCATCGAATGCCTCGCCGGAATCCCCGGCTCCGCCGGTGCCACCCCGATCCAGAACGTCGGCGCGTACGGCCAGGAAGTCTCCAGCACCATCACCGAGGTGGTCGCCTACGACCGCACCCATGGCGAAACGGTCACCCTCAGCAACGCCGAGTGCGCCTTCTCGTACCGCCACAGCACCTTCAAGGACCAGCCCGACCGGTACGTCGTCCTCCGCGTCCGCTTCGCCCTGGAGGACGCCGGCGGCCTCTCCGCGCCGATCAAGTACCCCGAGACCGCCCGCGCCCTCGGCGTCGAGGCCGGCGACCGGGTCCCGGCCGCCACCGCCCGCGAAACCGTCCTGCGGCTGCGGTCCGGCAAGGGCATGGTCCTCGACCCCGCCGACCACGACACCTGGTCCGCTGGCTCCTTCTTCACCAACCCGATCCTGACCGACGGGGCGTACGCCGACTTCCTCGCCCGGGTCCAGGAGCGGCTCGGCGCCGAGACCGTCCCCCCGGCCTACCCGGCCGGCGAGGGCCGTACGAAGACCAGCGCGGCCTGGCTGATCGACAAGGCCGGCTTCACCAAGGGCTACGGCACCGGCCCCGCCCGGATCTCCACCAAGCACACCCTGGCCCTCACCAACCGCGGCCAAGCCACCACCGAGGACCTGCTCGCCCTCGCCCGCGAGGTCGTCGCCGGCGTCCATGCCGCCTTCGGCGTCACCCTGGTCAACGAGCCGGTGACGGTCGGCGTCAGCATCTGAATGCGGTGTCCCCTGCACGGGGCCGGTACGGACCCCACCCGCCTGGTGGGACGCTCGATCCGCAGAATCGTCGCGTCCTGGCACGTCTATGACGGCGAACGCTCCGAGGCCCCCCTCGACATCTGGCTGATCGACAGCGAGGGGGAGTCCACCCGGATCAGCACCGGCTCCGACTGGTGCCTGATCGTGGAATGCGCCGAACCCCACGAGCCGTACGACATGGGCGAGTGGGGCCGGATCGAAGTCGGCGAGGACCTCGGCGAGCACCCGTTCCTGCGCCATCTGGGGGACATCGTCACCGCCGTCGCCGAGTTCGCCGACCCGACGACCGGCCGGACCCTGCTGGAGGTCGGCTTCGCCGACGGCGACCGGGTCCGCGCCGACTGCTGGCAAGGCGACCTGCGCCTCACCCGCTGAGCGTCCGCCCGGGCTCCCAGCCAGGCCTCAGCCGGCCAGCCAGTGGTCGATTCCGCCGAGCAGCTTCGCCTGTACGTCCTCCGGCGCCGCCGAACCGCGCACCGACTGCCGGGCCAGCTCGGCGAGCTCCGCGTCCGTGAACCCGTGGTACCGGCGGGCGATCTCGTACTGTGCCGCCAGCCGCGACCCGAACAGCAGCGGATCGTCGGCGCCCAGCGCCATCGGCACCCCGGCATCGAAGAGCGTGCGGAGCGGCACGTCCTCCGGCTTCTCGTAGACCCCCAGCGCCACATTGGAGGCCGGGCAGACCTCGCAGGTGATCTGCCGGTCCGCGAGCCGTTGCAGCAGCCGCGGGTCCTCGGCCGCCCGGACACCGTGCCCGATCCGGGCCGCGTGCAGATCGTCCAGGCAGTCCCGGACGGAGGACGGCCCGGTCAGCTCCCCGCCGTGCGGGGCCGCGAGCAGCCCGCCCTCGCGCGCGATGGCGAAGGCCCGGTCGAAATCGCGGGCCATGCCGCGCCGCTCGTCGTTGGAGAGCCCGAAGCCCACCACCCCGCGGTCGGCGTAGCGGACCGCGAGCCGGGCCAGGGTGCGGGCGTCCAGCGGGTGCTTCATCCGGTTCGCGGCGATCAGCACCCGCATGCCGAGACCGGTGTCCCGCGATGCGGTCTCCACCGCGTCCAGGATGATCTCGACGGCCGGAATCAGCCCGCCCAGCAGCGGCGCGTACGAGGTGGGGTCGACCTGGATCTCCAGCCAGCCGCCGCCGTCCCGGACGTCCTCCTCGGCGGCCTCGCGGACCAGCCGCCGGATGTCGTCCGGCTCCCGCAGACACGATCGCGCCGCGTCGTACAGCCGCTGGAAGCGGAACCAGCCGCGCTCGTCGGTGGCGCGCAGCTTGGGCGGCTCCCCGGCGGTCAGTGCGTCGGGCAGCCGTACGCCGTACTTGTCGGCGAGCTCCAGCAGGGTCGACGGGCGCATCGACCCGGTGAAGTGCAGGTGCAGATGGGCTTTCGGCAGAAGCGTGAGATCGCGTACGTGCTCCATCCGGTGATCCTGCCGCACACATCACCCGTTCGGCAGCCCATTACCTGAACGAGACCTTGCCCGAACATGAATCCAGGGCCCTGGAAACGCCGGAGCGGCGGCGCCCCCACAGGGGTGCCGCCGCTCCGGACCGGGCCGCGGGCCGCTCTAGGCCTTGGCCTCGGCCAGCAGCTTCTGGATCCGGGACACGCCCTCCACCAGGTCCTCGTCGCCCAGGGCGTACGACAGACGCAGGTAGCCGGGGGTGCCGAAGGCCTCGCCCGGGACCACGGCGACCTCGACCTCGTCCAGGATCAGGGAGGCGAGCTCGGCGGAGGAGGCCGGGCGCTTGCCGCGGATCTCCTTGCCCAGCAGGGCCTTGACCGACGGGTACGCGTAGAAGGCGCCCTCGGGGGTCGGGCAGACCACGCCGTCGATCTCGTTCAGCATCCGGACCATGGTCTGGCGGCGGCGGTCGAAGGCCGTCCGCATCTCCGCCACGGCGTCCAGGTTGCCCGAGACGGCGGCCAGCGCGGCGATCTGCGCCACGTTGGAGACGTTGGAGGTGGCGTGCGACTGCAGGTTGGTCGCGGCCTTGATGACGTCCTTCGGGCCGATGACCCATCCGACCCGCCAGCCGGTCATCGCGTACGTCTTGGCGACGCCGTTGACGATGATGCAGCGGTCGGCCAGCGCGGGCACCAGCACCGGCAGCGAGGTGAACTTCACGTCGCCGTAGACCAGGTGCTCGTAGATCTCGTCGGTCAGCACCCACAGGCCGTGCTCGGCGGCCCACTCGCCGATGGCACGGGCGTCTTCCTCGCTGTAGACCGCACCGGTCGGGTTCGAGGGGGAGACGAACAGGACGACCTTGGTGCGCTCGGTGCGCGCGGCCTCGAGCTGCTCGACGGAGACCCGGTAGCCGGTGGTCTCGTCGGCGACGACCTCGACCGGGACACCGCCGGCGAGCTGGATGGACTCGGGGTAGGTGGTCCAGTACGGGGCCGGGACGATGACCTCGTCGCCCGGGTCGAGGATGGAGGCGAAGGCGTTGTAGATCGCCTGCTTGCCGCCGTTGGTGACCAGGACCTGGGCCGGGTCGACCTGGTACCCGGAGTCGCGCAGGGTCTTCTCGGCGATGGCCTTCTTCAGCTCCGGGAGGCCGCCGGCCGGCGTGTAGCGGTGGAACCTCGGGTCGCGGCAGGCCTCGACCGCGGCCTCGACGATGTAGTCGGGAGTCGGGAAGTCGGGCTCACCGGCCCCGAAGCCGATCACCGGGCGCCCGGCGGCCTTGAGGGCCTTGGCCTTGGCGTCCACGGCGAGCGTGGCGGACTCGGAGATGGCGCCGATACGGGCGGATACCCGGCGCTCGGAGGAAGGCGTTGCAGAGGTCATGCGGCCAATCGTCCCAGACGGAAATCCGCTGCGGCACCCCGTTCCAGAGAGCGGACGGAAAGCCTCCGTAGCGTTTCCGAACGGTCTCCGAACGGTCTCCGAGCCGACTCGGGAGCGGCTCCGGACCGGCTCCGTGAGCTCTCCAGGGCGTCTTTGGCCCAGCCGCTGATCCACCCGTGATCCACTCCTTGATCCACCCCGTGATCCAACCTGTTCGACGTCGGGCCTCGGAACACGTACACTCACCTGTCGTTGGACCTCAGCAGCCGCTTCGGATCGCGTGTACTCCGTGCACCCGCTCGGATGCGGTAGGTTGGGGGACGCAAAGGGTCGTAGCTCAATTGGTAGAGCACTGGTCTCCAAAACCAGCGGTTGGGGGTTCGAGTCCCTCCGGCCCTGCTCCACACTCCCTCGCCGGATGTGTGCGCAGGTACGTACTTCGATGCACCGCCGTGCGGCTCAACCGGGCGCGGCACGGCCATGACCCGGATTCAGGTGAGAGACGTGACGGACGCCCTGGGCTCCATCGACATGCCTGATGCCGAGGATGAGACCCGCGAGAAGAAGGCCCGCAAGGGCGGCAAGCGCGGAAAGAAGGGCCCTCTGGGCCGTCTCGCGCTGTTCTACCGCCAGGTCGTTGCGGAGCTCCGCAAGGTCGTTTGGCCGACTCGCAGCCAGCTGACGACGTACACCACCGTGGTGATTGTCTTCGTGCTCATCATGATCGGTCTGGTGACCGTGATTGACTATGGGTTCCAGGAAGCCATCAAGTTCGTCTTCGGCTGATCCCCGCGGAGGGCGGCGCCTTGATGGGTGCCGCCCGTTTTCGCATGTTCCACCCATTTTTGTATCCAGGAAGAAGCCGCCACCGTGTCTGACCCGAACCTGAACGTGAGCCCCGACTCCGTCGAGTCCGTCGAGGACGAGCTCGACATCGTCGAGGCGGCGGACGCTGTGGACCCCGACGAGGTCGAGATCGCCGACGCCGAGGCGGGCGAGCCGGCCGAGGAATCCGCGCTGCACATCGAGGACGAGGCCGACGCCGACGAGCTCGAGGCTGACGACGTCGACGCCGATGAGGCCGACGAGACCGAGACCGAGGTCGCTGCCGAGGCCGAGGTCGAGGCCGAGGAGGCTCCGGAGGAGCCGGCCGAGCCCGTCGACCCGATCCAGGCCCTGCGTGACGAGCTCCGCGTGCTCCCCGGCGAGTGGTACGTCATCCACACCTATGCGGGCTACGAGAAGCGCGTGAAGGCCAACCTGGAGCAGCGCGCCGTCTCGCTGAACGTCGAGGAGTTCATCTACCAGGCCGAGGTGCCCGAGGAAGAGATCGTCCAGATCAAGAACGGCGAGCGCAAGAACGTCCGGCAGAACAAGCTGCCCGGTTACGTTCTCGTCCGCATGGATCTGACGAACGAGTCCTGGGGCGTCGTCCGCAACACCCCCGGCGTCACCGGCTTCGTGGGCAACGCCTACGACCCGTACCCGCTGACCCTGGACGAGATCGTCAAGATGCTCGCTCCGGAGGCCAAGGAGAAGGCCGAGAAGGCTGCCGCCGAGGCGGCCGGTCTCCCGGCGCCCGCCGTCAAGCGCACCATCGAGGTCCTGGACTTCGAGGTCGGCGACTCGGTCACCGTCACCGACGGCCCGTTCGCCACGCTGCAGGCGACCATCAACGAGATCAACCCCGACTCGAAGAAGGTCAAGGGCCTCGTCGAGATCTTCGGCCGCGAGACCCCGGTCGAGCTGAGCTTCGACCAGATCCAGAAGAACTGATCTTCTGGCACACCGTCTTCCGGACAGGTCAGGCCGGCCCCTCAGGGGCGGTCTGACCTGCTCGGTTTTCAGCCCCGCACCGATACCCGTTATCGTGGTGCGGTATGCCTCCATCCGGATGACCGGTTGGCGGCTGGAAAACTCTCACTAGGACCCGGAGAGAGCAATGCCTCCCAAGAAGAAGAAGGTCACGGGGCTTATCAAGCTCCAGATCAAGGCCGGTGCGGCCAACCCGGCTCCGCCGGTCGGCCCCGCGCTCGGTCAGCACGGCGTCAACATCATGGAGTTCTGCAAGGCCTACAACGCCGCGACCGAGTCGCAGCGTGGCATGGTCGTGCCGGTGGAGATCACGGTCTACGAGGACCGCACCTTCACCTTCATCACCAAGACTCCGCCGGCCGCGCGCCTCATCCTGAAGCACGCGGGCGTGGAGAAGGGCTCCGGCGAGCCCCACAAGACCAAGGTCGCCAAGCTCACGGCTGCCCAGGTCAAGGAGATCGCCGAGCTGAAGATGCCCGACCTGAACGCCAACGACATCGACGCCGCCGTGAAGATCATTTCCGGCACCGCGCGCTCGATGGGCATCACCGTCGAAGGCTGATCCAGCCCCCTTTCAGCACCACCAGTGGTAGGACCAAGCGCTGGTCCGCACCACGACTCCACGCCTGAAGAAACAACACAGGAGCAGAAGTGAAGCGCAGCAAGACTCTCCGCGCTGCGGACGCCAAGGTCGACCGGGAGAAGCAGTACGCCCCGCTCGAGGCCGTCCGTCTCGCCAAGGAGACCTCGTCCGTCAAGTTCGATGCGACCGTCGAGGTTGCCTTCCGCCTGGGTGTCGACCCGCGCAAGGCCGACCAGATGGTCCGCGGCACCGTGAACCTCCCGCACGGCACCGGCAAGACCGCCCGGGTCCTGGTCTTCGCGACCGGTGACCGTGCTGCGGCCGCGGAAGCCGCCGGCGCCGACATTGTCGGCGACGACGAGCTGATCAACGAGATCGCCAAGGGCAACCGCCTGAACGAGTTCGACGCCGTTGTGGCCACCCCGGACCTCATGGGCAAGGTCGGCCGCCTCGGCCGCGTGCTCGGTCCCCGTGGCCTCATGCCGAACCCGAAGACCGGCACCGTCACGATGGACGTCGCGAAGGCTGTCACCGAGATCAAGGGTGGCAAGATCGAGTTCCGCGTCGACAAGCACTCGAACCTGCACTTCATCATCGGCAAGGTCTCCTTCTCCGATGAGCAGCTGGTCGAGAACTACGGCGCGGCCCTGGACGAGATCCTTCGTCTGAAGCCGTCCGCCGCGAAGGGCCGCTACGTCAAGAAGGCCGCCCTGAGCACCACCATGGGCCCCGGCATCCAGCTGGACCCGAACCGCACCCGCAACCTCCTCGTCGAGGAGGACCCGGCCGCGGTCTGATCAGGCCGAGCCTGACGGCTCCCTGATGAGTGGCTGAACTCGGGCCCCTCGCACCCCTTCCAGGGTGCGAGGGGCCCGTTTTCGTACTTCGGTACGAAAATCCCCGGCACGCGGCGCTGAAAGACGTACAGTCGTTTCTGCATAAAAGATCACACGGGGTGGGGGAAGCATGATCATGAACCGGAAGACGATCAGGACGGCCGGGGCGGTACTGGCAGGCGTCCTGCTGGTGGGCGGGGCCACCGCATGCGGTCAGACCAAGGCGGGGGACAAGGCGGGGGACAAGGCCGGCGGGGGCAACGGCGGTGCGGTCACCGAGGTCGCGCCGGCCGCGTACCTGGAGAAGGTGCAGAAGACGTCCGAGGAGCTCACCTCGTTCCGCTACACCATGTCCGGCACCACCGCGGGCCAGCAGGTCAACGGTGAGGTCTCCATGCGGATGAAGCCCACGCTGGGCATGGCCATGAAGATGGCCAACCCGGAGAAGCCGGGCGAGAACGTGGAGATCCGTCTGGTCGACAGCGCCATGTACATGGGGGCCGAGGGCCAGTGGCTGAAGTTCGACCTGAAGAGCCTGGACGCGAAGGCGGGCAAGTCGCTGGACTCCCTGGCCAAGGGCGGCACCAGCAGGGCCGAGAACCCGGGTGACCGGGCCAATGAGCTGCTCGCGGCCAAGGACCTGAAGAAGGCCGGCGAGGAGACCATCGACGGCCAGAAGACCACGCACCTGGTCGGCACGGTCACGCTGGAGCAGATGAAGGCGGCAGCCGCCTCGGCCGCTCCGGAGGTCAAGGAGCGCCGGGAGAAGTCCGTCAAGACGCTGGAGACCCAGGGCATCAAGAGCATGACCATGGACATGTGGATCGGCGACAACGACCGGCCCAAGCAGTTCCGCATGCGCGGCGACGGCGCCCAGGGCCCGGTCGACGTGACGATCAAGTTCACGGACTACAACCAGCCGGTCGAGATCACGGCCCCGCCGGCCGACCAGGTCGTCGACCTGGCGGAGCTCGCCAAGGACCGCAAGAACGCGGCCTGACTGGCCTGACCTGCAGTTCTGCCCGATTTGCTTGTTATCCGCACCATCCCGTAAGCTTCCACAGAAGCCAAAGACCGCTGGTCGTTGCCGTGTCCGCAAGGGGACGGCGGCCGAAGGATCCGTTGAATACGGACGACCCGCGCAGGTGACTGTGGAAAGTTCCCGGATTTTTTCGGTTGAGCTACGCCCCGTGCGCCTGCGCCGGGGCGTTTCGTTTTGTTCAGCCCCTTCTGAGCGGTCCTCATCACCCGGAAGGAGGCCGACGCTCTATGGCAAGGCCCGACAAGGCTGCCGCGGTAGCCGAGCTTGAGGACCAGTTCCGCAGCTCGAACGCCGTCGTGCTGACCGAGTACCGGGGTCTCACCGTGGCGCAGCTCAAGACGCTGCGTCGTTCGCTCGGTGAGAACGCCCAGTACGCCGTGGTGAAGAACACGCTGACCAAGATTGCGGCCAACCAGGCCGGGATCGCCTCGCTGGACGACCAGTTCTCTGGTCCGACCGGGGCCGCCTTCATCACCGGTGACCCGGTGGAGTCGGCGAAGGCTCTGCGTGACTTCGCCAAGGACAACCCGAACCTCGTCATCAAGGGCGGTGTCCTTGATGGCAAGGCGCTGACCGCCGACGAGATCAAGAAGCTCGCGGACCTCGAGTCCCGCGAGGTTCTGCTCAGCAAGCTGGCCGGCGCGTTCAAGGGCAAGCAGTCCCAGGCTGCCTCGCTCTTCCAGGCGCTGCCGTCGAAGTTCGTCCGCACTGCGGAAGCGCTTCGCGTCAAGCTCGCCGAGCAGGGCGGTGCCGAGTAATTCGGCTCGCGCATTGATCCGCGCCGCCTAGAGCGCGGGTCGTAGCGGGCCGTCAGTACGCCCGCCGTTTCGATACATCCGGCACCTGCCGAATTAGTGGAAGGATCGCCCATCATGGCGAAGCTGTCTCAGGACGACCTGCTCGCGCAGTTCGAGGAGATGACCCTCATCGAGCTCTCCGAGTTCGTGAAGGCGTTCGAGGAGAAGTTCGACGTCACCGCCGCCGCGGCCGTCGCCGTTGCCGGCCCGGGCCAGGCCGGCCCGGCCGTCGAGCCGGAGGAGGAGAAGGACGAGTTCGACGTCATCCTCACCGGTGCGGGCGACAAGAAGATCCAGGTCATCAAGGTCGTGCGTGAGCTGACCTCCCTGGGCCTGAAGGAGGCCAAGGACCTCGTCGACGGCACCCCGAAGCCGGTCCTCGAGAAGGTCAACAAGGAGGCCGCTGAGAAGGCCGCCGAGTCCCTCAAGGCTGCCGGTGCGGCCGTCGAGGTCAAGTAACACCTCTGAGGCCGCCTGACGGCCTCTGACGGAGGGCGATCACCCGTATGGGTGGTCGCCCTCTGGCGTATCCGAAGTGCCTGGCTTGCCCTGCTCTCGTTGAGGAGTATGGTGATCTTCGTTGCCCTGCCACCGGGCCCCGAGGTGATCCGCACGGAGCACGGGGCCTTGACGAACGGCACGAGGCGCGCAATTCTCAGACCCGTCGTGAGGATGGACAGGTCGATCCGGATCCGAGGCATGGATCGGCCACGAAGAGGGCAGTATCGATACGCGCTCTGTGTCCGAGGGGCGCCGCAGCGTTGAACGCAGGGTTGGATTGAAGAGCAGTGGGGAAGGCCTGTTGCCGGACTCCGGAAACCTGGTCTGGACATCAGTGAGCCAAGTGGCTACACTGACCCTTTGCGCTGCCTGTTAGCTGCCCCCTGCCCGTCGCCAGGGGCATGCCCACGCTAGAGCACACAGACTGAACGTCTCTGACCTGGCCTTTTGGTCAGATGGGAACCTACTGTCTTCTGTGTCGGCTGGGACCGGTACGCGCGTAGTGAGTCCGAGCCCTCGGAAGGACCCCCTCTTGGCCGCCTCGCGCAACGCCTCGACCAATACGAACAACGGCGCCAGCACCGCCCCGCTGCGCATCTCCTTTGCAAAGATCAAGGAGCCCCTCGAGGTTCCGAACCTCCTGGCGCTGCAGACCGAGAGCTTTGACTGGCTGCTCGGCAATGCCGCCTGGAAGTCTCGCGTCGAGTCGGCGCTGGAGAGTGGACAGGACGTCCCCACCAAGTCCGGTCTGGAAGAGATCTTCGAGGAGATCTCCCCGATCGAGGACTTCTCCGGGTCGATGTCGCTGACCTTCCGCGACCACCGGTTCGAGCCGGCGAAGAACTCCGTGGACGAGTGCAAGGAGCGCGACTTCACGTTCGCGGCCCCGCTGTTTGTCACGGCCGAGTTCACGAACAACGAGACCGGTGAGATCAAGTCTCAGACGGTCTTCATGGGCGACTTCCCGCTCATGACCAACAAGGGCACCTTCGTCATCAACGGCACCGAGCGTGTCGTGGTGTCGCAGCTGGTCCGCTCCCCGGGTGTCTACTTCGACTCCTCCATCGACAAGACGTCCGACAAGGACATCTTCTCCGCCAAGATCATCCCGTCCCGGGGTGCCTGGCTGGAGATGGAGGTCGACAAGCGCGACATGGTCGGCGTCCGCATCGACCGCAAGCGCAAGCAGTCCGTCACCGTCCTCCTGAAGGCTCTCGGCTGGACCACCGAGCAGATCCTCGAGGAGTTCGGCGAGTACGAGTCCATGCGCGCCACCCTGGAGAAGGACCACACCCAGGGCCAGGACGACGCGCTGCTCGACATCTACCGCAAGCTGCGTCCGGGCGAGCCGCCGACCCGTGAGGCCGCGCAGACGCTGCTCGAGAACCTCTACTTCAACCCGAAGCGCTACGACCTGGCCAAGGTCGGCCGTTACAAGGTCAACAAGAAGCTCGGCGCGGACGAGCCGCTGGACGCCGGGGTGCTCACCACCGACGACGTCATCGCGACGATCAAGTACCTGGTCAAGCTGCACGCGGGCGAGACCGAGACGATCGGCGAGAACGGCAACTCGATCGTCGTCGAGACCGATGACATCGACCACTTCGGCAACCGTCGTCTGCGCAACGTCGGCGAGCTCATCCAGAACCAGGTCCGCACGGGTCTGGCTCGTATGGAGCGCGTCGTCCGCGAGCGCATGACCACGCAGGACGTCGAGGCCATCACGCCGCAGACGCTGATCAACATCCGGCCGGTCGTCGCCTCCATCAAGGAGTTCTTCGGCACCAGCCAGCTGTCGCAGTTCATGGACCAGAACAACCCGCTGTCCGGGCTGACGCACAAGCGTCGTCTGTCCGCGCTCGGCCCGGGTGGTCTGTCCCGTGAGCGGGCCGGCTTCGAGGTCCGTGACGTTCACCCGTCGCACTACGGCCGCATGTGCCCGATCGAGACCCCTGAAGGCCCGAACATCGGTCTGATCGGCTCGCTCGCCTCCTACGGCCGCGTCAACGCGTTCGGTTTCGTCGAGACCCCGTACCGCAAGGTCGTGGGCGGCACCGTCACCGACGAGGTCGACTACCTGACCGCCGATGAAGAGGACCGCTTCGTCATCGCCCAGGCCAACGCCGGCCTGTCCGAGGACATGCGCTTCACCGAGGCCCGCGTACTCGTCCGCCGTCGTGGCGGCGAGATCGACTACATCGCCGGTGACGACGTCGACTACATGGACGTCTCGCCGCGCCAGATGGTGTCCGTCGCGACCGCGATGATCCCCTTCCTCGAGCACGACGACGCCAACCGTGCCCTCATGGGCGCGAACATGATGCGCCAGGCCGTTCCGCTCATCAAGGCGGAGGCCCCGCTCGTCGGCACCGGCATGGAGTACCGCTGTGCGGTCGACGCCGGTGACTCGATCCGTGCGGAGAAGGACGGTGTGGTCCAGGAGGTCTCGGCCGACTACATCACCGTCGCCAACGACGACGGCACGTACACCACGTACCGCGTCGCCAAGTTCTCCCGCTCGAACCAGGGCACCTCGGTCAACCAGAAGGTGATCGTCAACGAGGGCGACCGGATCGTCGAGTCCCAGGTCCTCGCCGACGGCCCGGCGACCGAAGAGGGCGAGATGGCCCTCGGCAAGAACCTGCTCGTGGCCTTCATGCCGTGGGAGGGTCACAACTACGAGGACGCGATCATCCTGTCGCAGCGCCTCGTGCAGGACGACGTCCTCTCCTCGATCCACATCGAGGAGCACGAGGTCGATGCCCGTGACACCAAGCTCGGCCCGGAGGAGATCACCCGGGACATCCCGAACGTCTCCGAGGAGGTCCTCGCCGACCTCGACGAGCGCGGCATCATCCGCATCGGTGCGGACGTCGTCGCCGGCGACATCCTGGTCGGCAAGGTCACCCCGAAGGGTGAGACCGAGCTGACCCCGGAGGAGCGCCTGCTCCGCGCGATCTTCGGTGAGAAGGCCCGCGAGGTGCGTGACACCTCGCTCAAGGTTCCTCACGGTGAGATCGGCAAGGTCATCGGCGTCCGCGTCTTCGACCGCGAGGAGGGCGACGAGCTTCCTCCGGGCGTGAACCAGCTGGTCCGCGTCTACGTCGCCCAGAAGCGCAAGATCACCGACGGTGACAAGCTCGCCGGCCGTCACGGCAACAAGGGTGTCATCTCCAAGATCCTGCCCATCGAGGACATGCCGTTCCTCGAGGACGGAACTCCGGTCGACATCATCCTCAACCCGCTCGGTGTCCCGTCCCGAATGAACCCGGGACAGGTCCTGGAGATCCACCTCGGCTGGCTCGCCAGCCGCGGCTGGGACGTCTCCGGCCTCGCGGACGAGTGGGCCCAGCGTCTGCAGGTCATCGGCGCCGACCAGGTCGCCCCCGGCACCAACGTCGCCACCCCGGTGTTCGACGGCGCCCGCGAGGACGAGCTGGCCGGCCTGCTGCAGCACACCATCCCGAACCGCGACGGCGAGCGCATGGTGCTCCCGTCCGGCAAGGCGCGCCTGTTCGACGGCCGCTCCGGCGAGCCGTTCCCGGACCCGATCTCGGTCGGGTACATGTACATCCTCAAGCTCCACCACCTGGTCGACGACAAGCTCCACGCCCGTTCGACCGGTCCGTACTCGATGATCACGCAGCAGCCGCTGGGTGGTAAGGCGCAGTTCGGTGGCCAGCGCTTCGGTGAGATGGAGGTGTGGGCGCTCGAGGCGTACGGCGCCGCCTACGCCCTCCAGGAGCTGCTGACCATCAAGTCCGACGACGTCACCGGCCGAGTGAAGGTCTACGAGGCCATCGTCAAGGGCGAGAACATCCCCGAGCCGGGCATTCCCGAGTCCTTCAAGGTGCTCATCAAGGAAATGCAGTCGCTCTGCCTCAACGTGGAGGTGCTGTCCTCGGACGGCATGTCCATCGAGATGCGCGACACCGACGAGGACGTCTTCCGCGCGGCGGAGGAGCTCGGTATCGACCTGTCCCGGCGCGAGCCGAGCAGCGTCGAAGAGGTCTGACGGGCCCGGTCGGGGGATCCACAAGATCCCCCGGCCGTCCCCGGGACCGTTTCAGACCACTGATCAAGAGACACGACCCCGAAAGAGGGATTGACGCACAGTGCTCGACGTCAACTTCTTCGACGAGCTGCGGATCGGCCTTGCCACCGCGGACGACATCCGTACCTGGTCCCACGGCGAGGTAAAGAAGCCGGAGACCATCAACTACCGCACCCTGAAGCCCGAAAAGGACGGACTCTTCTGCGAGAAGATCTTCGGTCCGACCCGGGACTGGGAGTGCTACTGCGGCAAGTACAAGCGTGTCCGCTTCAAGGGCATCATTTGTGAGCGCTGTGGCGTCGAGGTCACGCGCGCCAAGGTGCGCCGTGAGCGCATGGGCCACATCGAGCTTGCCGCTCCCGTCACCCACATCTGGTACTTCAAGGGCGTCCCGTCGCGCCTGGGCTACCTGCTGGACCTCGCGCCGAAGGACCTCGAGAAGGTCATCTACTTCGCCGCGTACATGATCACGTTCGTGGACGACGAGCGCCGCACCCGCGACCTGCCGTCGCTGGAGGCCCACGTCTCCGTCGAGCGCCAGCAGATCGAGAACCGCCGCGACGCCGACCTCGAAGCCCGCGCCAAGAAGCTCGAGACCGACCTGGCCGAGCTCGAGGCCGAGGGCGCCAAGGCCGACGTGCGCCGCAAGGTGCGCGAGGGCGCCGAGCGCGAGATGAAGCAGCTCCGCGACCGCTCCCAGCGCGAGATCGACCGCCTGGACGAGGTCTGGAACCGCTTCAAGAACCTCAAGGTCCAGGACCTCGAGGGCGACGAGCTCCTCTACCGCGAGCTGCGTGACCGCTTCGGCACGTACTTCGACGGCTCGATGGGTGCCGCGGCGCTGCAGAAGCGCCTGGAGTCCTTCGACCTGGAGGAGGAGGCCGAGCGCCTCCGCGAGATCATCCGTACCGGCAAGGGCCAGAAGAAGACCCGTGCGCTCAAGCGCCTCAAGGTCGTCTCTGCCTTCCTGCAGACCAGCAACAGCCCCAAGGGCATGGTGCTGGACTGCGTCCCGGTGATCCCGCCGGACCTGCGTCCGATGGTGCAGCTGGACGGTGGCCGCTTCGCGACCTCCGACCTGAACGACCTGTACCGCCGTGTGATCAACCGCAACAACCGTCTGAAGCGTCTGCTCGACCTCGGTGCCCCCGAGATCATCGTGAACAACGAGAAGCGGATGCTCCAGGAGGCGGTCGACGCCCTCTTCGACAACGGCCGTCGCGGTCGCCCGGTCACGGGCCCCGGCAACCGTCCGCTGAAGTCCCTCAGCGACATGCTGAAGGGCAAGCAGGGTCGATTCCGTCAGAACCTGCTCGGCAAGCGTGTGGACTACTCCGCGCGTTCCGTGATCGTTGTCGGTCCGCAGCTGAAGCTGCACCAGTGTGGTCTGCCCAAGGCCATGGCGCTGGAGCTCTTCAAGCCGTTCGTGATGAAGCGCCTGGTCGACCTGAACCACGCGCAGAACATCAAGAGCGCGAAGCGCATGGTCGAGCGCGGTCGCACCGTGGTGTACGACGTCCTCGAAGAGGTCATCGCCGAGCACCCGGTGCTGCTGAACCGTGCGCCCACGCTGCACCGCCTCGGCATCCAGGCCTTCGAGCCGCAGCTGGTCGAGGGCAAGGCCATCCAGATCCACCCGCTCGTCTGCACCGCGTTCAACGCGGACTTCGACGGTGACCAGATGGCCGTCCACCTGCCGCTCTCCGCGGAGGCGCAGGCCGAGGCCCGCATCCTGATGCTGTCCTCGAACAACATCCTCAAGCCGGCCGACGGCCGTCCGGTCACGATGCCGACCCAGGACATGGTCCTTGGTCTGTTCTTCCTGACCACCGACGGTGAGCTCCGCGACACCAAGGGCGAGGGCCGGTCCTTCGGCTCCACGGCCGAGGCGATCATGGCGTTCGACGCCGGTGAGCTGGCCCTGCAGTCGCCCGTCGACATCCGCTTCCCGGTGGGCACCATTCCGCCGCGCGGCTGGGTTCCCCCGGTCGCCGAGGAGGGTGAGCAGGAGTTCCAGCAGGGAGACACCTTCCGGCTGCGCACCACCCTGGGCCGCGCGCTCTTCAACGAGCTGCTGCCCGAGGACTACCCGTTCGTCGACTACTCGGTGGGCAAGAAGCAGCTCTCCGAGATCGTCAACGACCTGGCGGAGCGCTACCCCAAGGTCATCGTGGCGGCGACGCTCGACAACCTGAAGGCGGCCGGCTTCCACTGGGCGACCCGTTCCGGTGTCACCGTGGCCATCTCCGACGTCGTCGTGCCCGAGGCCAAGAAGGCCATCGTCGCGGGCTACGAGGCGCAGGACGAGAAGGTCCAGAAGCAGTACGAGCGCGGTCTGATCACCAAGGACGAGCGCACGCAGGAGCTCATCGCGATCTGGACCAAGGCGACCAACGAGGTTGCCGAGGCGATGAACGCGAACTTCCCCAAGACCAACCCCATCTTCATGATGGTTGACTCGGGTGCCCGAGGAAACATGATGCAGATGCGACAGATCGCCGGTATGCGTGGTCTGGTGTCGAACGCGAAGAACGAGACCATCCCGCGTCCGATCAAGGCCTCGTTCCGTGAGGGCCTGTCGGTGCTGGAGTACTTCATCTCCACCCACGGTGCCCGTAAGGGTCTGGCCGACACCGCCCTGCGTACCGCCGACTCGGGTTACCTGACCCGTCGTCTGGTGGACGTCTCGCAGGACGTGATCATCCGCGAGGAGGACTGTGGCACCGAGCGCGGTCTGAAGCTGAAGATCGGTGTCCGTGGCGAGGACGGCGTGCTGCGCAAGGCGGACGACGCGGAGACCTCGGTCTACGCCCGCATGCTGGCCGAGGACCTGGTCATCGACGGCAAGGTCATCGCGCCGGCCAACGTCGACCTCGGTGACGTGCTCATCGACGCGGTCATCGCGAACGGCGTCGAAGAGGTCAAGGTCCGCTCGGTCCTGACCTGTGAGTCCGCCGTCGGCACCTGTGCCTTCTGCTACGGCCGCTCGCTGGCCACCGGCAAGCTGGTCGACATCGGTGAGGCGGTCGGCATCATCGCCGCCCAGTCCATCGGTGAGCCCGGTACCCAGCTGACGATGCGTACCTTCCACACCGGTGGTGTGGCCGGTGACGACATCACCCAGGGTCTGCCGCGTGTCGTCGAGCTCTTCGAGGCCCGTACCCCGAAGGGTGTCGCCCCGATCTCCGAGGCCGCCGGCCGCGTGCGGATCGAGGAGACCGAGAAGACCAAGAAGATCGTCATCACCCCCGATGACGGTTCGGACGAGACCGCGTTCCCGATCTCGAAGCGTGCGCGCCTCGAGGTTGCCGAGGGCGACCACGTCGAGGTGGGCCAGAAGCTCACCGCGGGTGCCACCAACCCGCACGACGTGCTGCGCATCCTCGGTCAGCGCGCGGTCCAGGTCCACCTGGTCGGCGAAGTCCAGAAGGTGTACAACTCGCAGGGCGTGTCGATCCACGACAAGCACATCGAGATCATCATCCGGCAGATGCTGCGCCGCGTGACGATCATCGAGTCCGGCGACGCCGAGCTGCTTCCGGGCGAGCTCGTCGAGCGGTCGAAGTTCGAGACCGAGAACCGTCGCGTGGTCACCGAGGGCGGTCACCCCGCCTCCGGCCGTCCGCAGCTGATGGGTATCACCAAGGCCTCGCTCGCGACCGAGTCGTGGCTGTCGGCGGCGTCCTTCCAGGAGACCACCCGAGTCCTGACGGATGCGGCGATCAACGCCAAGTCCGACAGCCTCATCGGCCTCAAGGAGAACGTCATCATCGGTAAGCTCATCCCGGCCGGTACGGGCCTGTCCCGCTACCGCAACATCCGGGTGGAGCCCACCGAGGAGGCGAAGGCCGCGATGTACTCGGCCGTCGGCTACGACGACATCGACTACTCGCCCTTCGGCACCGGCTCCGGCCAGGCTGTCCCGCTGGAGGACTACGACTACGGCCCGTACAACGGCTGACGTCGCAGGCAGTAGTAAGCACAGGGCGGTCACCCTTCACGGGGTGGCCGCCCTGCGGCGTTCTCGGCCCGGGGGCGGGAGATAGGGCTGGAGGCGGTGCAGCCGGGTGCGGTGATGCGGGTCGGGGGACAGCAGCAGCTGCAGGGTGCCCACCTCTTCGTCCTCCGGGCCGGCCGCCGCAGCGAGCACCTCGGCGAGCGGGGGCCCGAACCCGAGCAGGGCCGCGTGCCGGTCGGCCCGCAGCTCGGCCCGGCGCCCGACGGCAGCAGTGAGGAAGGGCAGGGCCAGGAGCAGCAGGGGTGCGCCGTAGGTCGCGGCCAGGGTCAGGTAGCCGGCCCAGGCCAGGGCGGCGCCGAGGAGCAGCGCCGCCAGGGCGGGGATGCGTTTCGCCTCCCGCAGGATCAAACGCGCGCCGGGCTGGAGGATCAGCCAGAGGAGTCGGCCGGGCAGGGCGTACCACCAGGTCAGCATCCTGCTCCAGGTGTGCCCGGCGGTGTGGTGGCCCAGTTCGTGGGCGAGTACGGCCGCCAGCTGAGAGGTGGGCAGGGTGTCCAGCGAGCGCCGGGTGACGATCACGAGATGGCCGCCGGCCGCCGAGGAGGTCACGTCGCCGCTTTCTTCGATCCACAGCTGGTACCGGCTCCCGTCCACGCCCGCGCGGACCGTCACCTCACGCCATACGGAGGTGAGCAGCGCGAGTTCCTCCGGCAGGGGAGGGTGCAGCCGGAGCAGGTACCGGGCGACGCAGACCTCGGTGGGGCGGTGGAAGCAGAGCACTCCGGCCGCCAGCCACAGCGCCACCGGTATGCCGTACGGAATTCCGGTGGTGCTCTGCAGGCCCCGGCTGAGCAGGCCGATCAACAGCAGGCCGAAGAGCGCTCCGGGAAGATGCAGGGCCAGCCCGCCGAGGGCTGTCAGTCCGGCGCCGCGCTGGTGGGCCGTGTAGTGCACGCGGGTGCCCGGAGCGTGCCGGTAGTCGAGATCGTCGTCGGGTTCGGGCACGGCCGTCACCCCTGGTCCGGCTCGACGGGGCTCCGGCCGTAGCCGGGCGGTTTCTCCCAGCGGGATTCCTCCCGCGGGGGCCTGGGCTCCTCGGGGACCGGGTTGCTGCCGAGGGGTTGTGCGAGCACGTCGGTGAGGGCCTTCACCGCATACCGGCGGGGTTCGGCCAGCTCGTGGTTCTCCGCCGTCTGCTCTTCGAACAGTTTGGTGACGAGCTCCAGCTGGGCGCGGACCAGGTTCCGCTGGTCCTCCCGGAGGTGGTTCATGAACTCCTTTGTGTCCTCGGGGTGCTGGCTGAGGTACCAGGCCCAGGCCCGGACCCCGCCCCGGTCCAGGAACCCCTCGTAGAGGTCGGTCCGCTCCGCCCGCAGCCGGAGCAGCGCGTCCCGGCGACCGTCGGCGGCGGCGTCCACCTGGATTCCGCGCTGCTCGGTGAGGACGTTCTCGGCTGCTTGGTGCCCGATCGACTGGAGGCGCGCCTCGTGGGCGATCGCCTCCTGATTCCGGCGCAGCCGCAGCGTCCAGGTGGTCCGCAGGCCTGCCGTCGTGCCCAGCGGCTCCCACAGCTCCGACGCTGCCAGGAGTTCCGTCTCGGCGGCAGCACTGTCGACGATCTCGAATTTACGGGCGATCGTGCGGGCGGAGCGCTCCAGCTCACCCTCCAGCAGCCGGGGTACGTTGCGGTAGCCGCTGCGGACGAAGGCGACCGGATCGTGTACCTGCCACTGCATGTCCACGGTGGCCTGGAATTCCAGGGCGTCGTTTGCGCTGGGCAGGCTCAGTTCGGCCTGTACCGGGTGGAGTCCCGTGTCCACTTCGTAGACCGCGCAGTACCGGGAAGTCGCTCTCGGCCGGTGGGGCGGCTGGAAGACCACGTATTCGCCCGTGTGGGTCGCGTACACGAGACAGTGATCGAAGCGTGTCAGCCGTTTGCGGCGGAGATCCAGCCGGGCGAGTTGCCGGACGCTGATCACCGGGTCGATCAGCTCGGTGTGCCGGTCGGCCGCCTGTAACCAGTCGAAGTTGCTCGATGACATCTGCGTCTCCTTGTGGTCAGAGCCGGGAGAGGACGGTCAGCAGCCGCTCGGCGACCGCGGGGCGTGGTCCACCGTCGTCGCCGCGGATGGTGTGGAGGAGGTGCTCGATGCGCCGGTGCTCGGTGCCATCGGTGACGAGCTGCGGCAGCAGTGCCGCGAGGGCCCATTCGGTCGGAGGGCTCGAGTCGGCTGCCCGTATCCAGCTGGTCAGGACGAGCAGGGCGTCGAGGGTGAAGTCCCGGTCGCCCAGGGCGGACCTCAGGAGCCGTGGTATCCCGGTCCTGACGGACTCGCTGTCACCTGTTGCGTAGTGGTCGAGGATCAGGGGCCGGCTGCCGGTGTCCTCGTCGGTGTGCCGGCAGGCGCCGAGGAACCCTTGGATGGAGAGCTTGAACACGGACCGGTGGTCGTCCAGTGTCCGCAGTACCTCGTCCAGGACGCGGGGAGCAGCCGACGACAGCAGGAGCAGTTCCACGGACTGGGCCAGCTCGCCGTCCAGCAGTCCGTCGCTTTCGCTGCCGTACTGCTTCCGTGCCTGCACGCGCAGTGCGGACAGCGCCGCCTCCGGCCGCTCGTCCCCGAGCAGTCCCTGCGCCCGGACCCCGACCCAGCCGAGCCTGGGGTCTGCGGCGGCGGTCCAGTCGTCGGTGATCCGGAGGATGTTGGGGGCACCCGCGCGGTGGGACAGGGCCAGTGCGGCGACGGCGCCGACCCGGTGTGCGGCCTTCCGGGACCTGGCCCAGGGCTCGATGATCAGTGCCATGGCCGAGGGCAGATCGGTGGTGGCCAGCGTGGCCACCGTCGCCGCTGCCCGGGTCCGTACGAACGGCCGCCCGTCCTCGGCGAGCCGGCCGAGCCAGGTCACCAGGGCGGGACGGGCGGACGGATGCCCCGTCCACACCTCGCGGAGCAGGACCCCCGCGGTGCGGTCGTCCTGGAAGGCGGCCTTGAGCTGGTGGACCGGGCCCCACTCGGTGGGCTCGACCCCGGGATCGGTGCGGGCCCGGGCCCGTTCAATCCGGTCGCCGATGTGGGTGCCGAACACGGGCACCGTCTTCGGTGCGTCGGAGTTCGCCGTCCGCTGGAGGAATTCGAAGAGCAGGTCGCTGAGCTCGGCGATGAGGGCGTACGGTCCGACGTCGAACGCGGCGAGGGCGATGAGGAACGCCTTCTCGCGCAGGTGGAGGTCGGCCTCGTCCGTCTCGAACCACTCCCGTACCTGCTGGACCACAGGCGCGAGCGAGGCCCGCCGGAGCGCAACCTCGTCGACCTCGCCCAGGGCGTACCGCCGGAGCTCCGTGCAGTACGCGACCACTTCGCGCGGCTGATGGCCGCGCGGCAGGAACTCGGAGACGGCCTCCAGCGCCATCAGCCGGTGTGCCGGGCCGGACCCGACTGCCCGGTTCAGATGGGACCGGAGGATGGCGGCGGCCGTCGGCGGGGTCCAGGACCAGGTACGGACATCGTCCTCCACCCAGGGGCGCAGTCCGGCGGTGATGACCAGGAAGCCACCGTGCTCCCGGAGGTGGTCGCGGATCGCCAGCAGATGTGTCTCGCGGAGCGGATCGCTCGGCTCGGTCACCAGATCGCACAGGGCGTGCCCGGGCACCTTTCCCTTGCCCAGTCGCTCCAGCAGTTCCCCGGGGCGGATGGTCCGGTCGACCGCGTGCACCGGGGTGGCACCGAGCCGGCGCAGCAGCATCAGGGCGGCAGTGCGCCGTCCGGTGAACGGTGCGCCGGTCAGCACCAGGACCTGTTCCTTCTCGAGGCGCTCCAGCAGGGTTTCGAAGGGGGTGCCCTCGGTGACGAAGGTCCGGGCCCGCGCGTCCAGCTCCTCGCCGGGGATCTCACCGGACGCCTGGGTGGGGCCTGCCCGCCCGAACTGGTAGTAGACGTCGCCGATGATCTGGTCGGCGACCACCCCGTGGTTCACCCCGTCGAACGACAGGGTGCGGGGGAGGTGCCGGCGGAGCGTCTGCCGGGTGTCCCAGGCCGCCTGCGGTGCGGGCTCCTCCTCGGTTGTCGCTCCGTCTTCCCTGGCTTCGCCCGGCTCGGCGGCGTCCTTCTCCTCCGCTGCCGGTTTCTGCGCCGGCTGCTCTCCCGGTTCGGGAGTGCTCATCCGCGGTCACCCCGGTCGGTGGGAAGGGAGATCCCGCCGTTGATCGCACCGCCCTGAATGATGGGGCCGGTGATCTGATGGGCGACGACTCCGTTGTTGGTGCCGCGGAATTCGACCTGGCCGCCACTGGGGGAGGGGCCGGCACCGCGCCGGGGCGGCTCCGGTGCCGAGGTGGCCGACACTGCCGGCAGCGGTCCGTACAGCCAGGCCTTCAGCGGGCCGTTCTTGCTTTCCACGGTGAACCCGTGGAAAGCGGACCGGGGGATTCCCGTGTGGTCGTGCCGGACGATGCCCGTGTACACCGGCTCGGACACGCACAGGGCGATGTCCTCGGTGCGCTCGCGGAGTGCGGCCCGCAGGCCATCGGCGTCCAGCAGCCGGCAGGCGTGGTTGAGGTCGGAGCCGACCCAGCCGTCCGTGGCGTCCACGGTCACGTAGCCGGTGGCCACCACGGCGCGCAGCCGGATCTGGGCCGCGCTGGACGCCATCCGGTTCACCGCCCGCAGCTGTGCCGGTGCCTCGGTGAGCAGGACCCGCAGCAGTGCGGTCAGGGGCGTGTTCGCGTCGATCATGACGAGCACACCGTCGCCGCGGTCGGCGCGCAGGTGGCGCGTCTGGTCGATGCCCGCCTCCTGCAGGACGCGCTCGACAACGTCGTAGAGCATCCGGCGGAGGTATGCCTGCTCCACATCGTCCCGGTCACTGAACTTCTCGATGTCGAGCAGGAGCAGATTGCGATTGAGCGGGTCGGTCATGTCTGCCTCTCGTGGTCGCGTGCCGTGCGAGAAACAGGGTGCGGGCACACCCCGGCCCGGGGTGAGGGCAGATGACGCAGTGGAACTGTGACCGTGTGCACTGAACGCTCAGGCTCCGGTGAGGCCGATCCGCCGGAGTACGTCCGGCCGTACGATCACCAGCGCGCGGCGGCCGGTGCTGACGACCCCGCGGTCGCGGAGCTCCTTCAGCTGCCGCTGCACCATTTCGCGGGAGGCCAGGACCGCGCCCGCGAGCTCCTGCTTGGTGAGCGGAACGGTGATTTCCACACCGCTGTCGGTGCGGCGGCCGTGGGTGCGGGCGAGGTCCAGCAGCAGGGTGGCCAACCGTTCACGCACGCTCATGGAGGCGAACTCCAGTTGTCGGCGGTCGGCGGCCCGGGTCCGGTCGGCGGACAGGCCGAGCAGGGTGAGCGAGACGGCGGGGGAGCGGGCGAGGAAGTCCTGGAAGCCGCGGTGGTCGATGGCCACGGCCCGTACGGGCTCCAGCGCGGTGACGGTGGCGGAGCGCGGGCGGCCGGTGACCGCGGCGGACTCGCCGACGATGTCCCCCGGCCCGCGCAGGGCGAGGAGAGCCTGGTAGCCGCTGGCGGCGGAGGCCGTCACCTTGGTCCAGCCGGTGAGGATCAACAGGATGTGCGTGGAGGGTTCGTGCTGCTGGATCAGCGGGGCGCGCGGCGCAAAGGCGAGTTCCCGCCCCAGCTTGCGTAAGGCCGTGGCCTCTTCGTTCTCCAGCCGGGCCAGGAACGGAACGCGGTCGTTCAGCCCGCCGTCGCCCGGGAGGTGTGCCGAGTCGTCCATCCGAGTCCCCCGATCATCAGGGCGGTCAATGTACTGACCGGGGGACCGGCGCGGTTGCGGAATCCGCGAGATTGGCGTCGAGGAGTCAGCCCTGGGCGTTCCGCCGGCGGCGGAGGCTGAGTGTGGTGACCGTCAGGAGGGTCAGGGCGGCTGCTGCGAGGCCCGGCCAGAGGCCCTTTGGGGTGAAGGTGCAGGAGATTTTTTCGGTGCCCGGGGGGAGGTCCATGGCGAGCAGGCCGTGGAAGCTCTTGGTGGGGGCCGAGCACTGCCAGCCGGGGACGTCCGTCATGGCGAAGACGGCCGTGCCGGTGGTGCCCTTGGGGAGGGTGGCCTCGATGGTGTGGCCGCCTGCCCTGACCTCGGTGGCGCCGGTCTTGACCAGGCCCTCCACGGCCGCGGCGAGCTGGGTGCGGTCCAGGCAGCCGATGGGGGCCTCGGGGGCCTGGGCGCCGCTCTTGGTGGTGACGGTGATGTCGAGCTTGCCGCTCGTGGGGACCGTGCCGAGCTTCAGGACGCCCGTCTGCCGGTCCTCCAGGCGGTGCGTGGTGCCGCCCTGGGTGAGGGTGCCGTTCAGGGCGGGGGAGTACCAGTAGGCCTCGGTGCCGGGGCTGCAGACGGCCGTGTACTTCTGCTCCGTGGCGCTGCCGGAGCGGCGGGTGCGGGGGACCAGGTAGACGGCCTTGCCCAGGACGTTCTCCTGGTTGGCCCAGACGCTGCCCGCGGGGGCGGCCGACCGGAATTCCCCGTTGCGGACGGTGACCAGCGGGGGAGCGAGGAACTTCGTGCCCTGCCAGGCGTTCTTCACGCCCGGGACCGGGCTCACCCGGGCGCCGATGGAGAAGATCGCGTCCAGGACCCCGTTGTCGGCGCCGAAGAAGGTCCGGCCGTCGTTCTTGTAGCCGTAGCCCAGCGGCTCCAGGGCCTGGTAGGTGGCCTCCGGCAGGTAGCTGCTGTAGTACTGCGGGCCTTCGGCCTGGAGGGCCAGGGCGTCGTTGTACGAGGTCTGGGGCTTGCCCGAGTCGGTTCGGTATGCGGGCCAGCCGTCCACGGAGCGGACGGCCTCGAAGTGGTGGGTGATCGACTGGCTCGAGGTGACGGCCGGCTTCGCCCACCGCTCCCGGACCCGCTTCTCGTCCGCGTTGAAGGCGGCCAGGGTGGACTCGGCGAAGACCACGGCGACCATCAGGGCCGCGGCGACCGGGATCAGCGCCCGCCGCCGCTCGCCCATCCCCAGCAGGACCAGGGCGAGCAGCGAGAGCGCGCCGCCGCCCAGGACCGCGTACCAGGTCTCGACGGCGAAGTCGTCGGTGTTGCGGAGCAGGAAGGTGGCCGCCACCAGCAGGCCGGCCGTGATGGCCAGGTGCAACGGGCGCGGGCGGTTGGCCAGCGCCATCCAGGCGACGATCACCAGCAGCCCGCTGAACACGAAGGCCTCGCGGTACGGGTTGCCGTTCGGCACCGCCAGGCCGTGCCAGACGTACTGGGTGGGCGGGAACTGGAACGAGGCCGCCACCAGGACCAGGGCCAGGCCCCAGACCAGCCGGGTCTTCTTCGCGATGGCGGTGTTGAGGAGAAAGGATCCCGCGAGGATCAGGCCCAGCGAGGCGATGTAGAGCCGCGGCCGGCCGCCCCACAGGTGGGTGGCGGGCAGCATGCCGGTGAGGAAGACGTCCAGGCGCTGCGGATCGAACTCGCCCACCTTGGTGGGCTGGGCCGCCCCGCTGGAGAGGAAGGAGGGAAGCAGCAGGGGAAGCGTGAGGAGTATGCCGGTGGCCGCGGCGGTGGCCGCCCGGAACAGGGCGCGCAGCCGCTGCTTGCCGGTCATGTCCCGAGTGATGAGACGGATGCCCAGCAATACGCAGGCCGCCATCGTCGCCATCATCGCGGTGTAGAAGTTGCCCAGCCAGGCGAGCGCGACCAGCGTGGTCGCGGCCGGCCAGCGCCGCTCCTCCAGGCACCACTCGACGGCGATCCCCAGCAGCGGCAGGGCGACCAGGCCCCACAGCCACATCGGGATGTACGAGGCGTCGCTGAGCGCCCACCCGCACAGGCCGTACGTCGCCCCCAGCACCCCCCGCTGCCACCACGGGCCCGGCACCAGCCGGCCCAGGTAGACGGCCATCAGGGCAGCCGCCAGGCCCATCGTGATCGGGGTGATCGCGAAGACCACCAGGTCGACGTGGGCTCGCGGCACCAGCACGGCCAGCCAGGAGAACGGATTGCCGAGGTAGGTGTAGTAGTCGGACAGGAACTGCTGTCCGAAGGCCCCGCGCCAGGTGAACAGCACATCACCGGCGGCCTGCCCGTGGACCAGGTCCCAGAGCGCCCGGTGGAAGGGCACGTACTGATTGGCCTGGTCGTTGATGGCCCGGCCGGTGTTCCCGAAGGGGAAGCTGCCGCGGAGCGCCCAAGCCGTGCAGAACGCGGCCGAGGTGAGGGCGAAGGCGAGCAGGGGTGCGTACAGCCGCTGGATCCGGCTCGCCAATGTGGTACTCCCAAGAACTCGGTACGATGGCCTGTTCGGGTAGTTTATGCAGCCACTCGGGGGGCAAAGCGGGGCGCCTGCCGGGTCCGGGGCATTTGTTTTGACCGGAGTGGATGCGGTAGGTACGCTCAGACCTTGTGCCTGGGGTGTGCCTGGGCTCCCGTGCGTGTCCATCAACCGCATGCGAGCCGCAGAGGCCACCGCGATCCGAGGGCGATTCCGCCAGTGGCGGGGCCCTCCCGGATCCGACACACCCGACCGCGTGGGTCGGCGAAGTTCCAGGTTAGTTTTACGATCGGCACACAGAAACCGGAGAAGTAGTGCCTACGATCCAGCAGCTGGTCCGGAAGGGCCGGCAGGACAAGGTCGAGAAGACGAAGACGCCCGCGCTTGAGGCTTCGCCCCAGCGCCGTGGTGTCTGCACGCGTGTGTTCACGACCACCCCGAAGAAGCCGAACTCGGCGCTCCGTAAGGTCGCGCGTGTGCGTCTGACCTCCGGCATCGAGGTCACCGCTTACATTCCGGGTGAGGGACACAACCTGCAGGAGCACTCGATCGTGCTCGTGCGTGGTGGCCGTGTGAAGGACCTGCCGGGTGTTCGTTACAAGATCATCCGCGGTGCGCTTGACACCCAGGCTGTCAAGAACCGCAAGCAGGCCCGCAGCCGCTACGGCGCCAAGAAGGAGAAGTAAGAATGCCTCGTAAGGGCCCCGCCCCGAAGCGCCCGGTCATCATCGACCCGGTCTACAGCTCTCCTCTGGTCACCTCGCTGATCAACAAGATCCTCCTGGACGGCAAGCGCTCCACCGCCGAGCGCATCGTCTACGGCGCCATGGAAGGCCTCCGCGAGAAGACCGGCAACGACCCGGTCATCACGCTGAAGCGCGCGCTGGAGAACGTCAAGCCCTCCCTCGAGGTCAAGTCCCGCCGCGTCGGTGGCGCGACCTACCAGGTTCCGGTCGAGGTCAAGCCGGGTCGTCAGTCGACCCTGGCCCTCCGCTGGCTCGTGGGTTACTCCCGCGCCCGCCGCGAGAAGACCATGACCGAGCGCCTGATGAACGAGCTTCTCGACGCTTCGAACGGCCTTGGTGCGGCCGTCAAGAAGCGCGAGGACACGCACAAGATGGCCGAGTCCAACAAGGCCTTCGCGCACTACCGCTGGTAGTCGCAACCCACATCGAGACCGAGAGAAGACTGAGCCGATATGGCTACCACTTCGCTTGACCTGGCCAAGGTGCGCAACATCGGCATCATGGCTCACATCGACGCGGGCAAGACGACCACCACCGAGCGAATCCTGTTCTACACCGGTGTTTCGTACAAGATCGGTGAAGTCCACGACGGCGCAGCCACGATGGACTGGATGGAGCAGGAGCAGGAGCGCGGCATCACGATCACGTCCGCCGCGACGACCTGCCACTGGCCGCTCGAGGACGTCGACCACACCATCAACATCATCGACACCCCGGGCCACGTGGACTTCACGGTCGAGGTGGAGCGTTCGCTCCGCGTCCTCGACGGTGCCGTCACCGTGTTCGACGGTGTCGCCGGTGTGGAGCCGCAGTCCGAGACTGTTTGGCGTCAGGCGGACCGCTACGGCGTGCCGCGTATCTGCTTCGTCAACAAGCTCGACCGTACCGGTGCCGAGTTCCACCGCTGTGTCGACATGATCAAGGACCGCCTCGGTGCGGTTCCGATCGTCATGCAGCTCCCCATCGGCGCCGAGATGGACTTCCAGGGCGTTGTCGACCTGGTCACCATGAAGGCGTTCGTCTGGTCCGCCGAGGCGACCAAGGGCGAGATGTACGACATCGTCGACATCCCGGCCTCGCACACCGAGGCTGCTGAAGAGTGGCGCGGCAAGCTGGTCGAGACCGTCGCCGAGAACGACGACGAGATCATGGAGCTCTTCCTGAACGGCGACGAGCCGTCCGTGGAGCAGCTGCACGCCGCCGTCCGCCGCATCATCATCGGCTCCGGCAAGGGCAAGGGCCAGGCCACGATCACCGCGGTGTTCTGTGGCACGGCGTTCAAGAACAAGGGCGTTCAGCCCCTGCTCGACGCTGTCGTCCGCTACCTGCCGTCGCCCCTGGACATCGAGGCCATCGAGGGCCACGACGTCCGGGACGCCGAGGTCGTCGTGAAGCGCAAGCCGTCCGACGAGGAGCCGCTCGCGGCTCTGGCGTTCAAGATCATGAGCGACCCGCACCTCGGCAAGCTCACCTTCGTCCGGGTTTACTCGGGCCGCCTGGAGGCCGGCACCTCGGTGCTGAACTCCGTCAAGGGCAAGAAGGAGCGCATCGGCAAGATCTACCGCATGCACGCGAACAAGCGTGAGGAGATCGCGGCGGTGGGCGCCGGCGACATCGTCGCCGTCATGGGCCTGAAGCAGACCACCACCGGTGAGACGCTGTGTGACGACAAGGCACCCGTGATCCTGGAGTCCATGGACTTCCCGGCTCCGGTCATCCAGGTCGCCATCGAGCCCAAGTCCAAGGGTGACCAGGAGAAGCTGGGTGTCGCCATCCAGCGTCTCGCGGAGGAGGACCCCTCCTTCCACGTTCACTCGGACGAGGAGACGGGCCAGACCATCCTCGGCGGTATGGGCGAGCTGCACCTCGAGGTGCTGGTCGACCGTATGAAGCGCGAGTTCAAGGTCGAGGCCAACGTCGGCAAGCCGCAGGTCGCGTACCGCGAGACGATCCGCAAGGCCGTCGAGCGTCACGACTACACCCACAAGAAGCAGACCGGTGGTACCGGTCAGTTCGCCAAGGTGCAGATCGCGATCGAGCCGATCACCGAGTCGGACGGCCCGGCGTACGAGTTCGTGAACAAGGTCACCGGTGGCCGCGTGCCGAAGGAGTACATCCCTTCGGTCGACGCCGGTGCGCAGGAGGCCATGCAGTTCGGCATCCTGGCCGGCTACGAGATGACGGGCGTCCGCGTCACGCTTCTCGACGGTGGCTACCACGAGGTCGACTCCTCCGAGCTCGCGTTCAAGATCGCCGGTTCGCAGGCCTTCAAGGAGGCCGCGCGCAAGGCCAACCCCGTGCTGCTCGAGCCGATGATGGCCGTTGAGGTCACCACGCCCGAGGACTACATGGGTGAGGTCATCGGCGACATCAACTCCCGCCGTGGCCAGATTCAGGCCATGGAGGAGCGTCACGGTGCTCGCGTCGTGAAGGGCCTCGTGCCTCTTTCGGAGATGTTCGGCTACGTCGGAGACCTCCGCAGCAAGACCTCGGGTCGCGCCAGCTACTCGATGCAGTTCGACTCCTACGCCGAGGTTCCGCGGAACGTCGCCGAGGAGATCATCGCGAAGGCCAAGGGCGAGTAACTCTCCCGAGTTCACGCTTTAGGCTTGTCACCGGAACCTCTGGGGCAACGGGAGCAACAGCACTTGTTGCCCCGGAGGGACCGGCATTCCAGCAAAGATCACCTGGCGCCGATGAGTAAGGCGTACAGAACCACTTCCCAGGAGGACCCCAGTGGCGAAGGCGAAGTTCGAGCGGACTAAGCCGCACGTCAACATCGGCACCATCGGTCACATTGACCACGGTAAGACGACCCTCACGGCCGCCATTACCAAGGTGCTGCACGACGCGTACCCCGACCTGAACGAGGCCTCGGCCTTCGACCAGATCGACAAGGCTCCTGAGGAGCGCCAGCGCGGTATCACGATCTCGATCGCGCACGTCGAGTACCAGACCGAGGCGCGTCACTACGCCCACGTCGACTGCCCCGGTCACGCGGACTACATCAAGAACATGATCACCGGTGCCGCGCAGATGGACGGCGCGATCCTCGTGGTCGCCGCCACCGACGGCCCGATGCCGCAGACCAAGGAGCACGTGCTCCTGGCCCGCCAGGTCGGCGTCCCCTCCATCGTTGTCGCCCTGAACAAGGCCGACATGGTGGACGACGAGGAGATCCTGGAGCTCGTTGAGCTCGAGGTTCGTGAGCTCCTGTCCGAGTACGACTTCCCGGGCGACGACGTTCCGGTCGTCCAGGTCTCGGCGCTCAAGGCCCTCGAGGGTGACAAGGAGTGGGGCGAGAAGCTCCTCGGCCTCATGTCGGCCGTGGATGACTTCATCCCGACCCCCCCGCGTGACACCGAGAAGCCCTTCCTGATGCCGGTCGAGGACGTCTTCACGATCACCGGTCGCGGTACGGTCGTCACCGGCCGTATCGAGCGTGGTGTCCTGAAGGTCAACGAGACCGTCGACATCATCGGTATCAAGGAAGAGAAGACCACCACCACGGTCACCGGTATCGAGATGTTCCGCAAGCTGCTCGACGAGGGCCAGGCCGGTGAGAACGTCGGTCTGCTCCTCCGTGGCATCAAGCGCGAGGATGTCGAGCGCGGCCAGGTCATCATCAAGCCCGGTTCGGTCACGCCGCACACCGAGTTTGAGGCCCAGGCCTACATCCTGTCGAAGGACGAGGGTGGCCGTCACACCCCGTTCTTCAACAACTACCGCCCGCAGTTCTACTTCCGTACCACGGACGTGACCGGCGTTGTGACCCTCCCCGAGGGCACCGAGATGGTCATGCCGGGCGACAACACCGAGATGACGGTCGCGCTGATCCAGCCGGTCGCCATGGAGGAGGGCCTGAAGTTCGCCATCCGTGAGGGTGGCCGGACCGTCGGCGCCGGCCAGGTCGTCAAGATCACGAAGTAATTCGTGTTCTGACCTGGTAGCTCGCTAGCGAGCACCATGTTTGACCGAAGGGCCCTGTCCCCTCGCTTCGGCGAGGGGGCGGGGCCCTTCGTCGTTCCGTCACGGGGGAGTGCAGCCGCGGCAGTGGCCGGGGGTGGGGGAGCGGAAGGCTCTGTCGCAGCCCGGACAGGTCTGGAAGGGGTCCGGCGGTACGTACGGGACTCGGGGCGGGGGTTTCGGCAGCGCGGGCGGGAGCTGTGCGGCCAGCCGGTGGGCGATCAGCCCGCCGGGGTTGAGCAGGGGGGTGGGGAGGTTGGCGGACAGGGCCTGGGTGATCGCCTGATGGTGCGCCCCGAGCTCCAGCCAGGCCTCGACCCCGGGCGCCAGTCTGTGTACGTCGCGTTGGCTGAGCAGCAGCCGGGAGTCGGAACGGCGCAGCTCGGCGAGGAGCTCCTGGGCGAGCCGGCGGCGGGCCGGGTTGTCGGTGTTGCGGGGTGTGGGGAGCGGGTCCGGGGCGGGCGGGGCGGGCTGGGCCGGCCGGGGCGGGGGCTCGGGCTGCGGCTCGGGCTCAGGCTGGGGCCCAGGCTCCGGCTGGGGCTCCGGGTCCGGCTCGGGCTCCGGGTCCGGGACAGGGCCCGGGTCCGGCTGCGGCTCTGGGGCCGGGGCCGGCTCGGGGGCGGGCTCCGGGGCCGGAGCGGGGTCCGGGGTTCGGGCGGGGGGCTCGGGGGAGTGAATGGCCCCTGGCTCGTTGAACGAAACCGTCCGGGTGATGACCTGCCCGCTGGGCAGCCGCTCCCGCGGCCTGGCCAGGTACCCGTGCTCCTCCAGCTCGCGCAGCCCGGCGGCGATCCGGGCCTCGCTCTCCGGGAAGCGCTCGGCGAGCCGTTTCACGCCGATCCTGGTCCCGCTGGGCAGGGACTGGATGTGCACGGAGAGGGCGATCGCGACGAGCGACAGCTGCCGGTGCTGGGCGAGGTGGTTGCCGATCACGGTGAATCGGCTGGCCTGCCGTTTCGTGATGTGCACGATGCCGGGATGCGGAATGCCGGACGGGAGGCGCAGGGGCGCGCTAAGCTGCGTGGAAGCCATCAGGAAGGTGCTTACTTCCTCATTGGTCAGGCCCTCGTTCGGGAAGCCACTCCCGGCGGGGGCCGACGTTTTTCTGTGCGGTCGCCGCGAGCATATGCCAGCGAACCCCCTTGAAATCCAGCCCAGTTGGCAAACGTCACCCGTGTGAGTTACGGGGAGGCTGGAGGGGCTTGGCAGGGTTCTTTCTCCCCCCGGTCCTTTGGTTATTAAGCGGTCCCACGCGACCAGGTCCCATTCCACCGGGTCGTGCCTGTGCTGACCCGGTGGAATGCGAATGGGTAATTCCCCTTCGCCCTTTCCACAGGCTGTGGAGGGGACGAGGAGCGGGCGGCCAAGGCCGGGAAGAAACGATTCGGACGGCGCGCGGAGCCGGTGCGGAACGAGCCGCCCGGTTGGCGGACCGGCCCCGCCTGGCAGGAGATGCAGGGCCGGAAGAAGGGCGGCAGGGTCAAGGCCGGGCTGGCGATCGTGCTGATCGCGGGGTTGGCCCTGGTGGTGCTGCGGCCCGAGCTGCTCATCGACCGGATCACCGGCAAGGCTGAGCAGGACGGGAAGAGCCGGCAGCCGCTGGCCGCGGAGTCCGTACATCCGACCGCGCCGCCGGAGCAGATGTACCCGGACCGGCCCACGCTGAAGGAACCTTTCCGCGGGTCGCCGGCCGTGCAGTGGGCCGACGGGGCGGCCGGGATCGAGGCGCCGGTGGCCAAGGCCGCGGGCGGCTTGACCAAGGAGCAGGTGGCGGACGCGATCAGCCGTACCAGGGCGCTGCTCGTCGCAGCCAACCTCGACCCCCGCACCCTGCGCGGGGAGCGGCCGGAGGCCGCCCTGAAGCTGCTGGAGCCCCGGCAGCCGGCGGTGCACGGGATGCTCGTCAAGGGCCTGGCGGCCCCGGGCAAGGAGCAGGACCCGGTCCTGATGTTCACCCGCTTCGACCCGGCCGAGGTGCGGCTCGTGGGGGACGTGGTCAAGACCCGCGGGCGGATGTGGTTCGAGGCCGGCGAGCGGCCCGGCGAGGTGCTGGTGAAGGCCGACTACTCGTTCGTCTACCCGCTGGTCCGGGCCAAGGAGGGCGCGGACGAGGTCGCGCGGACCGTTGTGCGCCGCCAGCTCACCGTCGCCGTGAACGACCCCAAGCGGTACACGGTCACCGAAGGCACCCTCGCGGTGATCGAGTACCCGAGCGAGACGGCGAACTCGGCCTGCGGCGTCCACGACGGGTTCCTGCACCCCACGTTCGACAGCGACGGCCGGGTGGCCGGTACGGAGCCCAGCGGCCCGGCGGAGGACCCGTACGACCGCAGTGCCGAGATCTCCACGGGCGAGGGCTGCGGGCAGGTCTCCAGGACCTGATCCGCCGGGGGAGCTGCCCCGCAGGGCGTGGCGCAGTTTGACGCGTACGCGCTGCGGGGTATTGTCTACGGCTCCCGATTGGCGGAGCACGTGCCTTGTATGGCAGACTGTCGGGGTTGCTCGGTTGAGTGCCGATGCTGCGCGCCTCCCGCCGGGAGGACCGGAAGCGAGTCCCACAGTACTCGTCGCCTTTATCTGCCCCTCGGGCAGCAATGGGGCGGACGTACGGGAATCTTCCGGGAAGCGTGGGCGGGGTGCCGACCAGGCACTCGGTGGGTGTTTCTCCCCCGAATCGTGGTCCGGGACGGATCGCAAACCCTCTGAGCAGGGAATTTCCGTATGGGAATTTTCTGTAGCGGGAGTGCGACACGCCCGACCGCGGGGGTCGGAGAGAAGCCGCGTGAAAGCGCAAGCCGGCCGAGTACCAGAGCGTTGTTACTAGACAAAGGACTACTGAGTAGCCATGGCGGGACAGAAGATCCGCATCCGGCTCAAGGCCTACGACCACGAGGTCATCGACTCCTCGGCGAAGAAGATCGTCGAGACGGTGACCCGCACTGGTGCGTCGGTCGCAGGCCCGGTGCCGCTGCCCACTGAGAAGAACGTGTACTGCGTCATCAAGTCGCCGCACAAGTACAAGGACTCGCGCGAGCACTTCGAGATGCGCACGCACAAGCGCCTGATCGACATCCTCGACCCGACGCCCAAGACCGTTGACTCGCTGATGCGCCTGGACCTTCCGGCCGGCGTTGACATCGAGATCAAGCTCTGAGAGGCGACGCGAAGATGGCTAAGCAGATCAAGGGCGTCCTGGGCGAGAAGCTCGGCATGACCCAGGTCTGGGACGAGAACAACCGTGTCGTCCCGGTGACCGTCGTCAAGGCCGGGCCCTGTGTCGTTACCCAGGTCCGCACGAACGACATCGACGGCTACGAGTCGGTCCAGATCGCCTTCGGCGAGATCGACCCGCGCAAGGTGAACAAGCCCCTCAAGGGCCACTTCGCCAAGGCCGACGTGACCCCGCGCCGCCACCTGGTGGAGCTCCGTACCTCCGACGCCAGCGAGTACACGCTCGGCCAGGAGATCACTGCCGAGGTGTTCGAGTCCGGCGTCAAGGTTGACGTCACGGGCAAGAGCAAGGGCAAGGGCTTCGCCGGTGTCATGAAGCGCCACAACTTCCGCGGTCTGGGTGCCGGTCACGGTACGCAGCGCAAGCACCGCTCTCCCGGTTCCATCGGTGGCTGCGCCACCCCGGGCCGTGTGTTCAAGGGCCTCCGCATGGCTGGCCGTATGGGCAACGAGCGGGTCACCACCCAGAACCTGACCGTTCACGCCGTTGACGCGGAGAAGGGCCTGCTCCTCATCAAGGGCGCGGTTCCTGGTCCCAACGGCGGCCTGGTCCTGGTCCGCACTGCGGCCAAGGGGGCCTGAGGACTATGAGCACCATTGACATTCTGTCGCCCGCGGGCGACAAGACCGGGACCGTCGAGCTCCCGGCCGAGATCTTCGACGCCAAGGTCAGCGTTCCGCTGATCCACCAGGTCGTCGTCGCGCAGCTGGCCGCTGCCCGTCAGGGCACGCACAAGGTCAAGACGCGTGGCGAGGTCCGCGGTGGTGGCAAGAAGCCGTACCGCCAGAAGGGCACCGGCCGCGCCCGTCAGGGTTCGACCCGTGCGCCGCAGTTCGCCGGCGGTGGCGTCGTGCACGGCCCCGTGCCGCGTGACTACTCGCAGCGGACCCCGAAGAAGATGAAGGCCGCCGCTCTGCGTGGCGCCCTCACCGACCGGGCCCGTCACTCCCGCATCCACGTCGTTTCCGGCGTGGTCGAGGGTGCCGCTTCCACCAAGGCCGCCAAGGTTCTGTTCGGCAAGATCTCGGAGCGCAAGAACCTGCTCCTGGTCGTCGACCGTGCCGACGAGGCCGCGTGGCTGTCCGCCCGCAACCTGCCCCAGGTGCACATCCTGGAGCCGGGCCAGCTGAACACGTACGACGTGCTCGTCTCGGACGACGTGGTCTTCACCCAGGCCGCCTTCGAGTCCTTCGTGTCTGGCCCCAAGGCCGCTGAGACCGAAGGGAACGAGGCCTGATGTCTGAGGCAACGATCACCAGCAAGACCTTCACGGACCCGCGCGACCTGCTGATCAAGCCGGTCGTCTCCGAGAAGAGCTACGCGCTGCTGGACGAGAACAAGTACACGTTCATCGTCGCTCCTGGCGCCAACAAGACCCAGATCAAGCAGGCCGTCGAGGCGGTCTTCTCGGTCAAGGTCACCGGGGTCAACACGATCAACCGTCAGGGTAAGCGCAAGCGCACCAAGACCGGTTTCGGCAAGCGCGCCAACACCAAGCGCGCCATCGTGACCCTCGCTGAGGGCGACCGTATCGACATCTTCGGCCAGGCCTCCTAACGGAGCGCCCTGGTCCGAATATCGGACGAGGACTGAGAAATGGGTATCCGCAAGTACAAGCCGACGACTCCGGGCCGTCGTGGCTCCAGCGTCGCCGACTTTGTCGAGATCACGCGGTCCACGCCGGAGAAGTCGCTGGTCCGCCCCCTGCACAGCAAGGGCGGCCGTAACAACGCCGGTCGTGTGACCGTTCGCCACCAGGGTGGCGGACACAAGCGCGCCTACCGAGTGATCGACTTCCGTCGTCACGACAAGGACGGCGTGCCGGCCAAGGTCGCGCACATCGAGTACGACCCCAACCGCACCGCTCGCATCGCCCTCCTGCACTACGCAGACGGCGAGAAGCGCTACATCATCGCTCCGCGCGGCCTGAACCAGGGCGACCGGATCGAGAACGGCCCGACGGCCGACATCAAGCCCGGTAACAACCTGGCGCTCCGCAACATCCCGGTCGGTACCACGATCCACGCGATCGAGCTCCGTCCCGGTGGCGGTGCCAAGTTCGCCCGTTCCGCGGGTGCCTCCGTGCAGCTGCTGGCGAAGGAAGGTGCCATGGCGCACCTCCGTATGCCGTCCGGTGAAATCCGTCTGGTCGACGTGCGCTGCCGCGCCACCGTCGGCGAGGTCGGCAACGCCGAGCAGTCGAACATCAACTGGGGCAAGGCCGGCCGTATGCGCTGGAAGGGCGTCCGCCCGACCGTCCGCGGTGTCGCGATGAACCCGGTTGACCACCCGCACGGTGGTGGTGAGGGCAAGACCTCCGGTGGTCGCCACCCGGTCTCCCCGTGGGGTCAGAAGGAGGGTCGTACTCGCTCGCCGAAGAAGGCTTCGAGCAAGTACATCGTCCGCCGCCGCAAGACGAACAAGAAGCGCTAGGAGCGGGTTTAGATGCCGCGCAGTCTCAAGAAGGGGCCCTTCGTCGACGACCACCTCGTAAAGAAGGTGGACGCCCAGAACGAAGCCGGCACCAAGAACGTCATCAAGACCTGGTCCCGTCGCTCGATGATCATCCCCAGCATGCTGGGTCACACCATCGCGGTGCACAACGGCAAGACCCATGTCCCGGTGTTCGTCACCGAGTCCATGGTCGGCCACAAGCTCGGCGAGTTCTCGCCGACTCGCACCTTCCGCGGCCACGTCAAGGACGACCGGAAGTCGAAGCGCCGCTAATCGCGGGGTGGAACGACTAATGACTTACATCGAAGGGACAACCATGGAAGCCAGGGCCCAGGCGCGGTACATCCGCGTCACGCCCATGAAGGCCCGCCGCGTGGTGGACCTCATCCGTGGCATGGACGCCACGGAGGCTCAGGCGGTCCTGCGTTTCGCCCCGCAGGCCGCGAGCGTGCCCGTTGGCAAGGTGCTGGACAGCGCCATCGCCAACGCTGCGCACAACTACAACCACACGGACTCCTCTTCGCTGTTCATCAGCGAGGCGTTCGTGGACGAGGGCCCGACCCTGAAGCGGTTCCGTCCGCGTGCTCAGGGCCGTGCCTACCGGATCCGCAAGCGGACCAGCCACATCACCGTGGTCGTCAGCAGCAAGGAAGGAACCCGGTAATGGGCCAGAAGGTAAACCCGCACGGGTTCCGGCTCGGCATCACCACGGACTTCAAGTCCCGCTGGTACGCCGACAAGCTGTACAAGGACTACGTCAAGGAAGACGTCGCCATCCGTCGGATGATGACGTCCGGCATGGAGCGCGCCGGCATCTCGAAGGTTGAGATCGAGCGCACCCGTGACCGTGTCCGCGTAGACATCCACACCGCTCGCCCCGGCATCGTCATCGGCCGCCGTGGCGCCGAGGCCGACCGCATCCGCGGCGACCTGGAGAAGCTGACCGGCAAGCAGGTCCAGCTGAACATCCTCGAGGTCAAGAACCCCGAGGTCGACGCTCAGCTGGTGGCCCAGGCCGTCGCCGAGCAGCTGTCCTCCCGCGTCTCCTTCCGTCGGGCCATGCGTAAGAGCATGCAGTCCGCCATGAAGGCCGGCGCCAAGGGCATCAAGATCCAGTGTGGTGGCCGTCTCGGCGGCGCCGAGATGTCCCGCTCGGAGTTCTACCGCGAGGGTCGTGTGCCGCTGCACACGCTGCGCGCGAACGTCGAGTACGGCTTCTTCGAGGCCAAGACCACCTTCGGCCGCATCGGCGTGAAGGTCTGGATCTACAAGGGCGATGTCAAGAACATCGCCGAGGTTCGCGCTGAGAACGCTGCCGCCCGTGCGGGTAACCGCCCGGCCCGTGGTGGCGCCGACCGTCCGGCCGGTGGCCGTGGTGGTCGCGGTGGCGAGCGTGGCGGCCGTGGCGGCCGCAAGCCGCAGCAGGCTGCCGGCGCCGAGGCCCCCAAGGCCGAGGCTCCCGCCGCCGCTCCGGCTGAGAGCACCGGAACGGAGGCCTGACCGACATGCTGATCCCTCGTAGGGTCAAGCACCGCAAGCAGCACCACCCCAAGCGCCGCGGTATGGCCAAGGGCGGTACTGAGGTCTCGTTCGGCGAGTACGGCATCCAGGCGCTGACCCCGGCGTACGTGACGAACCGCCAGATCGAGGCGGCTCGTATCGCGATGACCCGCCACATCAAGCGTGGCGGCAAGGTCTGGATCAACATCTACCCGGACCGTCCGCTGACGAAGAAGCCTGCCGAGACCCGCATGGGTTCCGGTAAGGGTTCTCCCGAGTGGTGGATCGCCAACGTGCACCCGGGCCGGGTCATGTTCGAGCTGTCCTACCCGAACGAGAAGATTGCTCGTGAGGCGCTCACCCGCGCTGCTCACAAGCTTCCGATGAAGTGCCGGATTGTTCGGCGCGAGGCAGGTGAGTCGTGATGGCGACGGGAACCAAGGCGTCCGAGCTGCGTGAGCTCGGCAACGAGGAGCTCGTTGGCAAGCTGCGCGAGGCCAAGGAGGAGCTGTTCAAGCTCCGCTTCCAGGCGGCCACGGGTCAGCTGGAGAACAACGGCCGGCTCAAGTCCGTCCGTAAGGACATCGCTCGCATCTACACCCTGATGCACGAGCGTGAGCTCGGTATCGAGACGGTGGAGAGCGCCTGATGAGCGAGAAGAACGTGACTGAGACGACCGAGCGCGGCTTCCGCAAGACCCGTGAGGGTCTCGTCGTCAGCGACAAGATGGACAAGACCGTCGTCGTCGCCGTCGAGGACCGCGTCAAGCACGCGCTGTACGGCAAGGTCATCCGCCGTACGAACAAGCTCAAGGCGCACGACGAGCAGAACGCTGCCGGCGTCGGCGACCGCGTCCTCCTGATGGAGACCCGGCCGCTGTCCGCCACCAAGCGGTGGCGCGTCGTCGAGATCCTCGAGAAGGCCAAGTAATCACCTGAGGGGTTTCCCTCAGGTCAGTTCCGCCAGGCTCGGCCGGGGCTGAGCAATCAGCCCCGGCCGGGAACCGGCAGACACATCAGGAGATAGACGTGATCCAGCAGGAGTCGCGACTGCGTGTCGCCGACAACACTGGTGCCAAGGAGATCCTTTGCATCCGTGTTCTCGGTGGCTCCGGTCGCCGCTACGCGGGCATCGGTGACGTCATCGTCGCCACCGTCAAGGACGCGATCCCCGGCGGCAACGTGAAGAAGGGTGACGTCGTCAAGTGCGTCATCGTTCGCACCGTCAAGGAGCGCCGCCGCCAGGACGGCTCGTACATCCGCTTCGACGAGAACGCCGCTGTCATTCTCAAGAATGACGGCGACCCTCGTGGCACCCGTATCTTCGGCCCGGTCGGCCGTGAGCTGCGCGAGAAGAAGTTCATGAAGATCATCTCGCTCGCGCCGGAGGTGCTGTAAGCATGAAGATCAAGAAGGGCGACCTGGTTCAGGTCATCACCGGTAAGGACAAGGGCAAGCAGGGCAAGGTCATTCAGGCCATCCCCGCTGAGAACCGCGTCCTGGTCGAGGGTGTCAACCGGGTCAAGAAGCACACCAAGGCCGGTCAGACCGCTGGTGGTTCGCAGGCCGGCGGCATCGTGATCACCGAGGCCCCGATCCACGTCAGCAACGTTCAGCTGGTTGTGGAGAAGGACGGCAAGAAGGTCGTCACCCGCGTCGGTTTCCGCTTCGACGACGAGGGCAACAAGATCCGCGTTGCCAAGCGCACGGGTGAGGACATCTGATGGCTACCACTCCGCGTCTGAAGACGAAGTACCGCGAGGACATCGCGGGCAAGCTGCGTGAGGAGTTCTCCTACGAGAACGTCATGCAGGTTCCCGGCCTCGTGAAGATCGTGGTCAACATGGGTGTGGGCGACGCCGCCCGCGACTCCAAGCTGATCGATGGCGCCATCCGCGACCTCACCACGATCACCGGTCAGAAGCCGGCCGTCACCAAGGCCCGCAAGTCCATCGCGCAGTTCAAGCTGCGTGAGGGTCAGCCGATCGGCTGCCACGTCACCCTCCGTGGTGACCGCATGTGGGAGTTCCTGGACCGTACGCTGTCGCTCGCGCTGCCGCGTATCCGTGACTTCCGTGGTCTGTCGCCGAAGCAGTTCGACGGCCGTGGCAACTACACCTTCGGTCTCACGGAGCAGGTCATGTTCCACGAGATCGACCAGGACAAGATCGACCGTACCCGGGGTATGGACATCACCGTGGTCACCACGGCGACCAACGACGCTGAGGGCCGCGCGCTCCTTCGTCACCTCGGCTTCCCCTTCAAGGAGGCGTAAGCGAGATGGCGAAGAAGGCTCTCATCGCGAAGGCTGCCCGCAAGCCCAAGTTCGGTGTGCGTGCGTACACCCGCTGCCAGCGCTGCGGTCGTCCCCACTCCGTGTACCGCAAGTTCGGCCTGTGCCGCGTGTGCCTCCGTGAGATGGCTCACCGTGGCGAGCTGCCGGGCGTGACCAAGAGCTCCTGGTAATCCCTTCCGTCCTTTGGACGTAAGGCATTCCCGGAACTCTCGGTAAGCATCTGGGTCGGCGGAGGCCCGATCCCCCATGCCGTAGGCTAGTGGGGTTGGGCGTCCGCCGCCCGTCGACTTACTACGCCGTAGGTCCCCGCACCGCACCCGTCCCGCCACTGAGTGGGGAGAGGGATGGCGCATACAGGAAACCCCGGCGAGAGAGGCCGAAGGCCACTTCATGACCATGACTGACCCCATCGCAGACATGCTCACGCGTCTGCGTAACGCTAACTCGGCGTACCACGACACCGTCGTGATGCCGCACAGCAAGATCAAGTCGCACATCGCGGAAATCCTCAAGCAGGAGGGTTTCATCACCGGCTGGAAGGTCGAGGACGCCGAGGTTGGCAAGAACCTCGTCCTCGAGCTGAAGTTCGGTCCGAACCGCGAGCGCTCGATCGCCGGCATCAAGCGCATCTCGAAGCCGGGTCTGCGCGTGTACGCGAAGTCCACCAACCTGCCGAAGGTGCTCGGCGGCCTGGGCGTGGCGATCATCTCCACGTCCCACGGCCTCCTGACCGGCCAGCAGGCGCAGAAGAAGGGCGTGGGTGGGGAAGTCCTCGCCTACGTCTGGTAGTCGGGAACGGAGGAAAAGCTATGTCTCGTATCGGCAAGCTCCCCATCCCGGTTCCCGCCGGCGTGGACGTCACCATCGATGGCCGCACGGTCACCGTCAAGGGCTCCAAGGGCTCCCTGACGCACACCGTTGCCGCCCCCATCGAGATCGTTAAGGGCGAGGACGGCGTTCTGAACGTCACCCGTCCGAACGACGAGCGTCAGAACAAGGCCCTCCACGGCCTGTCCCGCACGCTGGTGGCCAACATGATCACCGGTGTGACCACGGGATACGTCAAGGCGCTCGAGATCAGCGGTGTCGGTTACCGCGTGGCCGCGAAGGGCTCCAACCTGGAGTTCCAGCTCGGCTACAGCCACCCGATCCTGGTGGAGGCGCCCGAGGGCATCTCCTTCAAGGTCGAGTCGCCGACCAAGTTCTCGGTCGAGGGCATCGACAAGCAGAAGGTCGGCGAGGTCGCGGCGAACATCCGCAAGCTGCGGAAGCCCGACCCGTACAAGGCCAAGGGCGTCAAGTACGCCGGCGAGGTCATCCGCCGCAAGGTCGGAAAGGCTGGTAAGTAAGCCATGGCATACGGTGTGAAGATCGCCAAGGGCGACGCTTACAAGCGTGCCGCGAAGGCCCGCCGCCACATCCGCATCCGCAAGAACGTGTCGGGTACGGCGGAGCGTCCGCGCCTCGTCGTGACGCGTTCCAACCGCAACATCGTTGCTCAGGTCATCGACGACCTCCAGGGTCACACCCTGGCGTCCGCGTCGACCCTGGACGTTTCGATCCGCGGTGGCGAGGGTGACAAGTCCGCGCAGGCCAAGCAGGTCGGCGCCCTGGTCGCCGAGCGCGCCAAGGCTGCGGGCATCGAGGCCGTCGTGTTCGACCGTGGTGGCAACAGGTACGCCGGGCGCATTGCCGCTCTGGCTGACGCCGCCCGCGAAGCCGGGCTGAAGTTCTAAGCCCCGGTTCCGGGACTAACGGACGTAACAGAGAGAGGTAATCCAATGGCTGGACCCCAGCGCCGCGGAAGCGGTGCCGGTGGCGGCGAGCGGCGGGACCGGAAGGGTCGCGACGGTGGCGCTGCTGCCGCCGAGAAGACCGCGTACGTTGAGCGCGTTGTCGCGATCAACCGCGTCGCCAAGGTTGTCAAGGGTGGTCGTCGTTTCTCCTTCACCGCGCTCGTCGTGGTGGGTGACGGTGACGGCACCGTAGGTGTCGGCTACGGCAAGGCCAAGGAGGTGCCGGCCGCCATCGCCAAGGGTGTTGAGGAGGCCAAGAAGCACTTCTTCAAGGTCCCCCGTATCCAGGGCACCATCCCCCACCCGATCCAGGGTGAGAAGGCTGCGGGCGTCGTCCTGCTGAAGCCTGCTTCCCCCGGTACCGGTGTTATCGCCGGTGGCCCGGTGCGCGCCGTTCTGGAGTGCGCCGGCGTTCACGACATCCTGTCGAAGTCGCTCGGCTCCGACAACGCGATCAACATCGTGCACGCGACCGTGGAGGCCCTGAAGGGCCTGCAGCGTCCCGAGGAGATCGCGGCTCGCCGTGGTCTGCCCCTCGAGGACGTCGCCCCCGCGGCTCTGCTTCGTGCGCGTGCGGGAGCGGGTGCGTAATGGCTCGCCTCAAGATCACGCAGACGAAGTCGTACATCGGCAGCAAGCAGAACCACCGCGACACGCTGCGTTCGCTCGGGCTCAAGCGCCTGAACGACGTGGTCGTCAAGGAGGACCGCCCCGAGTTCCGCGGAATGGTGCAGACCGTCCGCCACCTCGTGACGGTTGAGGAGGTCGACTGATCATGGCGGAGAACAACCCGCTCAAGATCCACAACCTCCGTCCCGCCCCGGGCGCCAAGACCGCGAAGACCCGTGTGGGTCGCGGTGAGGCGTCGAAGGGTAAGACGGCCGGTCGTGGTACCAAGGGCACCAAGGCGCGTTACCAGGTTCCGACCCGCTTCGAGGGTGGGCAGATGCCCCTCCACATGCGGCTCCCGAAGCTCAAGGGCTTCAAGAACCCGTTCCGCACCGAGTACCAGGTCGTGAACCTGGCCAAGCTGGCCGAGCTCTACCCCGAGGGTGGAGAGGTCACCGTGGCCGGTCTCGTCGAGAAGGGCGCTGTTCGCAAGAACAGCCTCGTCAAGGTCCTGGGCCAGGGCGAGATCTCCGTGGCGCTGCAGGTTTCGGTTGACGCCGTTTCCGGCTCCGCCAAGGAGAAGATTGCCGCCGCCGGCGGCACCGTCACCGAGCTCGTCTGAGACGAGTTCAGTGGCTCATAGCGAGTAAAACCGACCGGGGATGCCTCACATATGGGGCATCCCCGGTTGGTCGTTCCACGGGGGGCGCAGTCGCCGGTAAGGTGGCCTGCACCTTTACTTTGTCGTACACCTCGAATCCTTAGACCGTCACCTCTGACGCAGTAGCGCGGGGGTCGCAGGAGGCACCGTGCTCACCGCGTTCGCCCGGGCGTTCAAGACGCCCGACCTGCGCAAGAAGCTGCTCTTCACGCTCGGCATCATCGTGCTGTTCAGGCTCGGGTCCCACATCCCGGTACCCGGCGTGAGCTACAAGAACGTTCAGTTCTGTGTCGACCAGGCGCAGGCCGGCTCGAACGGCGGCCTCTTCGGCCTGGTCAACATGTTCAGCGGTGGTGCACTGCTGCAGATCACGATCTTCGCGCTCGGCATCATGCCGTACATCACGGCGAGCATCATCCTGCAGCTGCTGACCGTGGTCATCCCGAAGCTGGAGAACCTCAAGAAGGAGGGTCAGTCCGGCACGGCGAAGATCACGCAGTACACGCGCTACCTGACCATCGCTCTTGCGATCCTCCAGGGGACCGGCCTCGTCGCCACCGCCCGCAGCGGCACCCTGTTCCAGGGCTGCCAGGTGGCCAGCCAGATCGTGCCGAACCGCTCCATCTTCACGACCATCGTCATGGTGCTGACCATGACCGCCGGTACCGCCCTCGTCATGTGGCTCGGTGAGCTGATCACCGACCGCGGCATCGGCAACGGAATGTCGATCCTGATGTTCATCTCGATCGCGGCCGGCTTCATCGGCGCTCTGTGGCAGATCAAGCTTCAGGGCAAGATCGCCGATGGCTGGGTCGAGTTCGGCGTGGTCATCCTGGTCGGCCTGGCGATGGTGGCCCTGGTGGTCTTCGTCGAGCAGGCGCAGCGCCGCATTCCGGTTCAGTACGCGAAGCGCATGATCGGGCGCCGCGCGTACGGCGGTACGTCGACCTACATCCCGCTCAAGGTGAACCAGGCGGGTGTCATTCCCGTCATCTTCGCCTCGTCACTGCTGTACATCCCGGCTCTGGTCGTCCAGTTCAGTGGCTCCCAGGCACCCTGGGCCGCGTGGGTGAACCGTCATCTCGCGGACACGAACGCTCCGTTCCACATCTCCATGTACTTCCTCCTGATCGTGTTCTTCGCCTTCTTCTATGTGGCGATTTCGTTCAACCCGGAGGAAGTCGCCGACAACATGAAGAAGTATGGTGGCTTCATCCCGGGCATCCGGGCCGGTCGACCTACTGCCGAGTACCTGAGCTACGTGCTCAACCGGATCACCTGGCCGGGGTCGCTGTACCTGGGTCTCATCGCTCTTGTGCCGACAATGGCGTTGGCCGGCTTCGGGGCGAACCAGAACTTCCCGTTCGGCGGGACGAGCATCCTGATCATCGTGGGTGTGGGTCTGGAAACCGTGAAGCAGATCGAGAGCCAGCTCCAGCAGCGCAATTACGAAGGGTTCCTCCGCTGATGCGAATCGTCCTCGTCGGACCTCCGGGTGCGGGCAAGGGTACGCAGGCCGCGTTCCTTGCCAAGAACCTGTCGATCCCGCACATCTCCACGGGCGACCTCTTCCGCGCCAACATCAGCCAGGGCACCGAGCTGGGCAAGCGGGCGAAGGCCTTCATGGACGCCGGCGACCTCGTCCCCGACGAGATCACCATCGGCATGGCCAAGGACCGCATGGAGCAGTCCGACGCCGAGAACGGCTTCCTGCTCGACGGCTTCCCGCGCAACGTCTCCCAGGCCGAGGCCCTCGACGTGATGCTGAAGACCGCCGGCATGAAGCTGGACGCGGTCCTCGACCTGGAGGTCGAGGAGGACGAGGTCGTGAAGCGCATCGCCGGTCGCCGGACCTGCCGCAACGACTCGGCGCACGTCTTCCACGTGCTGTACGCCCCGCCGAAGGCCGAGGGTGTCTGCGACACCTGCGGTGGCGAGCTGTACCAGCGCGGTGACGACTCCGAGGCCACGGTCCGCAACCGGCTGGAGGTCTACCACACCCAGACCGAGCCGATCATCGATTACTACAAGGCCCAGGGCCTGCTGGTGACGATCTCGGCGCTCGGCAAGGTGGAGGAAGTCACCCAGCGCGCGATGGACGCACTGAAGAAGTAACCCACCAGGCGGTACGCACGGCCGCGGTGTCCGGAGGACACCGCGGCCGTAGTGTTGAGCCCACACGTTTCGTACGAGAGGCAAGGCAGGCATGGTCCAGATCAAGACCCCGGAGCAGATCGCGAAGATGCGCGAGGCGGGGCTGGTCGTCGCCGCCATTCACGCGGCGACGCGTGAGGCGGCCGTACCGGGCGCCACCACGCGGGATCTGGACATGGTCGCCCGCAAGGTGATCGCCGACCACGGTGCGAAGTCGAACTTCCTGGGGTATGGCGGGTTCCCCGCCACCATCTGCACCTCGGTGAACGAGGTCGTGGTCCACGGCATCCCCGACGACAAGACCGTCCTCAAGGACGGCGACATCATCTCCATCGACGCCGGCGCGATCATCGACGGCTGGCACGGTGACGCGGCGTACACCGCCTTCGTCGGGACCGGACACGCTCCGGAGCTGGTCGAGCTCTCCCGGGTGACCGAGGAGTCGATGTGGGCGGGCATCGCCGCCATGAAGCTCGGCAACCGCCTCGTGGACATCTCGAAGGCGATCGAGACGTACATCAAGCGCCAGCCGCGGCCGGCCGCCGGTGACCACAGCCTCGGCAAGTTCGGGATCATCGAGGACTACGGCGGCCACGGCATCGGCTCCGAGATGCACATGGACCCGCACCTGCTGAACTACGTCTCGCGCAAGCGCGGCAAGGGGATCAAGCTGGTCCCGGGTGTCTGCCTGGCGATCGAGCCGATGGTCTCCCTGGGCACCGCCCAGACGGAGGTGCTGGCCGACGACTGGACGGTCATCACCACCGACGGGACCTGGTCCTCGCACTGGGAGCACTCCATCGCCCTGACGGAGGCCGGCCCGATCGTGCTGACCAGCCCGGACTGCGGCAAGGCCAAGCTCGCCGAGTACGGCGTGACGGTTGCCCCCGACCCGCTCGACCAGATGGCGTAATGATCTAGACTGATGGGCAAACTTTCCGGATTCGTCTTTCTGGGTGCCCTGACGTAGACTGACTCGTCGGCTCACGTGCACCTTTATGCCTGCCTTCGGGCACGCGGCGCACATGAGCTGATCAAGGTAGCCGATTCGAAAGGCGAAGCGTGGCCAAGAAGCAAGGTGCCATCGAGATCGAGGGCACCGTGATCGAGTCCCTCCCGAACGCGATGTTCAAGGTGGAACTCCAGAACGGTCACAAGGTCCTCGCGCACATCAGCGGGAAGATGCGGATGCACTACATCCGTATCCTGCCGGATGACCGGGTTGTGGTGGAGCTCTCTCCCTACGACCTGACGCGTGGCCGGATCGTCTACCGATACAAGTAGATCTTGCCCCCGCATCCCGCTTCCGCGGGGTGGTGGCACTGACCCGGAGAACCTCAGACACATGAAGGTCAAGCCGAGCGTCAAGAAGATCTGCGACAAGTGCAAGGTGATCCGCCGTCACGGTCGGGTCATGGTCATCTGCGACAACCTGCGCCACAAGCAGCGCCAGGGCTGACGCACGCCGACCGACCTGCAATTTCGCAGTTCTTCGCGCGACGCACGTAAATACGTACATACGCAGAGCCCGCCCAGCCCCTCACGGGGTCGGCGGCACCTCCGGCGGGGGCCGGGGACCCGGTTGGTACCTCATACGGCTGCCCGGGAGCGGCTTTGCGGAAGACCCCCGAACACACAGGAGCCATTGAATGGCACGCGTTTCCGGTGTTGACATCCCGCGCGAAAAGCGCGTGGAGATCGCACTCACCTACGTCTTCGGTATCGGGCGCACCCGGTCCAAGGAGATCCTCGCCTCCACCGGCGTGAACCCGAACACCCGCGTTCGTGACCTGGCCGAAGAGGACCTCGTCAAGATCCGCGAGTACGTGGACGCCAACCTCCGTACCGAGGGTGACCTCCGCCGCGAGATCCAGGGCGACATCCGCCGCAAGATCGAGATCCAGTGCTACCAGGGCATCCGCCACCGTCGTGGCCTGCCGGTGCACGGTCAGCGCACCAGCACGAACGCCCGTACCCGCAAGGGCCCGCGTCGCGCCATCGCCGGCAAGAAGAAGCCGGGCAAGAAGTAGTCCTCAGCGGACACGCTTTCCAGCGGTCTTGCGCTGTAGGACCGACCACCTCCCTGTAGGAGTAAGAGATGCCCCCCAAGGGTCGTCAGGGCGCTGCCAAGAAGGTGCGCCGCAAGGAAAAGAAGAACGTCGCTCACGGGCACGCCCACATCAAGAGCACGTTCAACAACACCATCGTTTCGATCACGGACCCGTCCGGCAACGTGATCTCCTGGGCCTCCGCCGGCCACGTCGGCTTCAAGGGCTCGCGCAAGTCCACCCCCTTCGCCGCGCAGATGGCCGCCGAGTCGGCCGCCCGCCGCGCGCAGGAGCACGGCATGCGCAAGGTTGACGTCTTCGTCAAGGGTCCGGGCTCCGGCCGCGAGACCGCGATCCGCTCCCTCCAGGCCACCGGCCTCGAGGTGGGCTCGATCCAGGACGTCACCCCCACCCCGCACAACGGCTGCCGCCCGCCGAAGCGCCGCCGCGTCTGACGCAGCGGACGCGTTTGTGCGTCCTTGAGTGTCCGGGCGGTACGACCCCTCCGGGGGACGTGCCGCCCGTACCCTTGCAGTACCGCCGTCCCCGGACGGCGACCCGTCGGGCGTCAAATAGTGGGCGTCCACGACTGAAGGAATGAAGACATGCTTATCGCTCAGCGTCCTTCGCTGACCGAAGAGGTCGTCGACGAGTACCGCTCGCGGTTCGTGATCGAGCCGCTGGAGCCGGGCTTCGGCTACACCCTCGGCAACTCTCTGCGCCGTACGCTCCTCTCCTCGATCCCGGGTGCCGCTGTCACCAGCATCCGCATCGACGGTGTCCTGCACGAGTTCACCACCGTGCCGGGCGTCAAGGAGGACGTCACCGACCTCATCCTCAACATCAAGCAGCTGGTCGTCTCCTCGGAGCACGATGAGCCGGTCGTGATGTACCTGCGCAAGCAGGGTCCCGGCCTGGTCACCGCTGCCGACATCGCGCCCCCGGCCGGTGTCGAGGTGCACAACCCGGACCTGGTCCTCGCCACGCTCAACGGCAAGGGCAAGCTGGAGATGGAGCTGACCGTCGAGCGCGGTCGCGGCTACGTCTCCGCCGTCCAGAACAAGCAGCTGGGCCAGGAGATCGGCCGTATCCCGGTCGACTCCATCTACAGCCCGGTCCTCAAGGTCACCTACAAGGTCGAGGCGACCCGAGTCGAGCAGCGCACCGACTTCGACAAGCTGATCGTTGACGTCGAGACCAAGCAGGCCATGCGCCCGCGCGACGCCATGGCGTCCGCCGGTAAGACCCTGGTCGAGCTGTTCGGTCTGGCGCGCGAGCTCAACATCGACGCCGAGGGCATCGACATGGGCCCGTCCCCGACGGACGCCGCCCTGGCCGCCGACCTGGCGCTGCCGATCGAGGAGCTCGAGCTCACCGTTCGGTCGTACAACTGCCTCAAGCGCGAGGGCATCCACTCCGTGGGTGAGCTCGTCGCCCGCTCCGAGGCGGACCTGCTCGACATCCGCAACTTCGGTGCGAAGTCGATCGACGAGGTCAAGGCGAAGCTGGCCGGCATGGGCCTGGCCCTCAAGGACAGCCCGCCCGGATTCGACCCGACCGCTGCCGCTGACGCCTTTGGCGCCGACGACGACGCGGACGCGGGCTTCGTGGAGACCGAGCAGTACTGATCTCCCTCGGGAGGCCGCACTGCGGCTGCGGACCGGCTGTGGCTGGTCGCGCAGTTCCCCGCGCCCCTCACGGGGCGCGGGTCTCCGACGGGCAACCGCCCGCTCGGATACTGACTCCGGTACCTGATACGGCCGGGGCAGACACCTAGGAGAAAACCATGCCGCGTCCCGCGAAGGGCGCCCGCCTCGGCGGCTCCGCCGCGCACGAGAAGCTGCTGCTCGCGAACCTCGCGAAGTCGCTCTTCGAGCACGGCCGCATCACCACGACCGAGGCCAAGGCCCGCCGCCTGCGTCCGGTCGCCGAGCGTCTGATCACCAAGGCGAAGAAGGGCGACATCCACAACCGTCGCCTCGTCCTGCAGACGATCACGGACAAGAGCATCGTCCACACGCTCTTCACCGAGATCGCCCCGCGGTACGAGAACCGCCCCGGTGGTTACACCCGCATCACCAAGATCGGCAACCGTCGTGGCGACAACGCCCCGATGGCGGTCATCGAGCTGGTCGAGGCCCTGACCGTGGCCCAGCAGGCCACCGGTGAGGCCGAGGCCGCCACCAAGCGTGCGGTGAAGGAGGCCGAGGCCAAGACCGAGGCCGAGGCCACCGAGGCTCCGGCCGAGGAGACCAAGGAGGCCTGAGCGCCCCCTGGTCTGCCGTAAGGCCTGGAACGGGTCCGTCCCCTCGCGGGGGCGGGCCCGTTCCGCTTTTTTCTGCGTGTCTTGAGAGGATTCACGGGTGAGTGACGAGGTGGAGCCCGGGTACGTCCGGGTGCGGCTGGATCTGTCGTACGACGGCAAGGACTTCTCCGGCTGGGCGAAGCAGGCGACGCGGCGGACCGTGCAGGGCGAGCTGGAGTCCGCGCTCCAGACGGTGATGCGGCTGGCGGAACCGGTCGCGCTGACGGTGGCCGGCCGGACGGACGCGGGTGTGCACGCGCGCGGCCAGGTGGCCCACCTCGACCTGCCCGAGGAGGTCTGGGCCGAGCACAGCGAGCTGCTGCTGCGCCGGCTCGCCGGACGGCTCCCGCACGACGTGCGGGTCTGGAAGGTCGCCGAGGCCCCGGCGGGCTTCAATGCCCGGTTCGCGGCCGTCTGGCGCCGCTACGCCTACCGGATCGGCGACCACCGGGCGGGCGTCGACCCGCTGCGCCGCGGGCACGTGCTGTGGCACCAGTGGCCGCTGGACGTGGACGCCATGAACGAGGCGTCGAGGGACCTGCTCGGCGAGCACGACTTCGCCGCTTACTGCAAGAAGCGCGAGGGCGCCACCACCATCCGTACGCTCCAGCAGCTCAGCTGGGAGCGGGCCGAGGACGGCATCGTCACGGCGACCGTGCGGGCCGATGCCTTCTGCCACAACATGGTGCGCTCGCTGGTGGGTGCGCTGCTGTTCGTCGGCGACGGGCACCGGCCGGTGGACTGGCCGGGCAAGGTGCTGCGGGCGGGCGTCCGGGACTCCGGGGTGCATGTCGTACGGCCGCACGGGCTGACCCTGGAGGAGGTCGGGTACCCGGCGGACGAGCTGCTGGCCGAGCGCAGCCGGCTGGCGCGGAACGTGCGGACGCTGCCGGGGGCCGGTCCGGCCGCCCCGGGTTGTTGCTGACTTGTGATCTTGGTCCCGGGCAACCCGGGAACCGCCCGTTGGTCTGATCCTGGGAAGGATCACGAGGATCACAACGGGGGACGCATCGATGAAGCGCATGCTGGTGGCGGTGGCCGCCGGGGCCCTGGCCCTCTTCGGGACCGCTCCCGCCCAGGGAGCACCCCCGCCGGCGGTCTCCGAGCTCGCCCTGGGCGGCTACACGGTCGAGACCACCGTGAAGGCCGGGCAGACGCAGCAGATCCGGTACGGCTTCACCCACACGGGCGACAGGCCGGTCCACGGGGTGCGGCTGTACCTCGTGACCCAGCCGGGCCTGACGTACGCCCAGCGGTTCTCGAACTGCGCGTACGCGCGGCATCCGGACCGCCTCGACGAGCTGGTGGCCTGCACCTTCAGGGGCCGCTTCGAGCCCGGCGCCTCCTACCGGCTGGCCGAGGGGATGGAGCTCACCGTCCGGCCGGACGCCTGGCGGACCCAGCAGGTGACCTCGGTCTACCCGGACGGCCCCGCGGAGCGCAGCCGGCACCCGGGCTACCGGCTGCGGCCCGGGACGGGACCCGAGCTCAGGATCGAGGCCACGGACGACTTCCGGGCCACCGGGGCGCACCTGAGGGCGCTGGATTTCCTCGTCCCGGCCGGGCGGCCGGACCTCAGCGTCACCGGCGCCGCCGCCACCGGGAAGCCCGGCGGGCAGGTGCGGCTGAGCCCGCGCTGGCACAACCGCGGGCCCGGGTCGATCCACACCGACCAGCCGGGGCTCCGGGTGGCGAGCACCGAGTTCCGGCTCCCGGACGGGTTCACGTACGTCACGGGCGATTGCGACCCGGACGTCCGCAAGGGCCGCACCCGGTGGAACTGCCCGCCGGCCGGGCAGCGGCTCAGCCCGGGCAGCGGCCCGGTCAACGCCACCTTCGCGATCGCTCCGTGGGTGAAGCCGGGGGTGTACGAGGGCGAGTTCCGCTACGACCCCGAGGGCCGGGACGCCGAGAGCGGGCAGCAGCCCGGCCAGTACCCGCTGAGCCGGTGGGACAACACCCCGGCGAACAACTCCGCGAAGATCACCATCACGGTGGCGGCGGGCACGGGCGCCACCCCGGACCCCACCGGCCGAGCCACCCCCGGGCCGACCGGCACGCCGACGGGCACGCCTACGGCCACGCCGACAGGCACCGGGACCGGGACCCCGAGTCCGTCGGCGAGCCGGACGGCGACCGCCGCGCCCCGCACCACCCCCGCCCCGGCGCCGACCAGCGCCCCGGCGCCGACCACCGGCACGGGTACGGGCACGGGCACCGGCGGTAGCCTCGCCCGGACCGGTTCCGTCGCCCTCACCCTCGGCGGGATCGGAACCGCCGCGGTCGCGGTCGGCGCCGCACTGTGGGCGGTGGCCCGGAAGCGCCGGAACCACTGATCCATCCGAATCCGTTTGGGTGAGTCCCGTGCGGCGGGGTTGAATGCCCCGCATGGGACATCTCGAAGCGGGCCACCTGGAGTACTACCTTCCGGACGGGCGGGTACTGCTCCCTGACGTCTCCTTCCGCGTGGGGGAGGGCTCGGTGGTCGCCCTGGTCGGGGCGAACGGGGCGGGCAAGACCACCCTGCTCAAGCTGCTCTCCGGGGAGCTCCAGCCGCACGGCGGCGGGGTCACCGTCAGCGGCGGACTCGGGGTGATGTCCCAGTTCGTGGGCTCGGTCCGGGACGAGACCACCGTCCGCGACCTGCTGGTCTCGGTGGCACAGCCGCGGATCCGGGATGCGGCGAAGGCCGTCGACCGGGCCGAGCACCTGATCATGACGGTGGACGACGAGTCGGCCCAGATGGCCTACGCGCAGGCGCTCAGCGACTGGGCCGACGTGCAGGGCTACGAGGCCGAGACGCTGTGGGACGTCTGCACCATGGCGGCGCTCGGCATGCCGTACGACAAGGCGCAGTTCCGCGAGGTGCGGACGCTGTCCGGCGGTGAGCAGAAGCGCCTGGTCCTGGAGGCGCTGCTGCGCGGTCCGGACGAGTGCCTGCTGCTCGACGAGCCGGACAACTACCTGGACGTGCCGGGGAAGCGGTGGCTGGAGGAGCAGCTGAACGCCACCCGCAAGACCGTGCTGTTCGTCTCGCACGACCGGGAGCTGCTGACCCGGGCCGCGCAGAAGATCATCAGCCTGGAGCCGGGGCCCATGGGCACCGACGTCTGGGTGCACGGCGGCGGCTTCGGCACGTACCACGACGCCCGCAAGGAGCGCTTCGCGCGCTTCGAGGAGCTCAAGCGGCGCTGGGACGAGGAGCACGCCCGGCTGCGGGCGCTGGTGCTGCGGCTGCGCAACCAGGCGGCGAGCAGCCCGGACATGGCCTCGCGCTACCGGGCGATGCAGACCCGCTTCCAGAAGTTCGAGGAGGCCGGCCCGCCGCCGGAGCCGCCGCGCGAGCAGGACATCCGGATGAGGCTCAAGGGCGGCCGTACCGGGGTGCGGGCGCTCACGGTGGAGAACCTGGAGCTGACCGGCCTGATGAAGCCGTTCTCCCTGGAGGTCTTCTACGGGGAGCGGGTGGCGGTGCTCGGCTCGAACGGATCCGGGAAGTCGCACTTCCTGCGCCTGATGGCGGGCGAGGACGTCAAGCACACGGGTACCTGGAAGCTGGGCGCCCGGGTGGTTCCCGGCCATTTTGCGCAGACCCATGCGCACCCGGAGCTGTTCGGCCGGACCCTGGTCGACATCCTGTGGACGGAGGCGGCGAAGCCGCTGGGCCAGGCGATGGGCGCGCTGCGCCGGTACGAGCTGGAGCGGCAGGGCGAGCAGCCTTTCGAGAAGCTGTCCGGCGGCCAGCAGGCCCGCTTCCAGATCCTGCTGCTGGAGCTGGCCGGCACCACGGCGCTGCTGCTGGACGAGCCGACCGACAACCTGGACCTGGAGTCGGCGGAGGCGCTGCAGGACGGCCTGGAGTCGTACGACGGCACTGTGTTGTGTGTCACGCACGACCGCTGGTTCGCGCGCAGTTTCGACCGGTATCTGGTCTTCGGCTCGGACGGTGTGGTGCGAGAGACTCGGGAGCCGGTGTGGGACGAGCGCCGGGTGGAGCGCGAGCGCTGAGCGAGCGGTGGGCGGGGGAGCAGACGTGGGGCTGAAGCGGTCCGGGGGGCCGGGCGTGGCGGGGCGTGGGCTCGCCCTGCTCGAGTGGCTGCTCCGGCCCGCCTCGCGGCCCTGGCGGGCCGTCTCGCTGGCCGTGGTGCTCGGCATCTGCGTGTCCAGCAGCCTCAAGCACAACTGGGGCTCGGACAACGCCTTCGTGGTGAAGGCCGCGGACACCCTGCTGGCGGGCGGCTCCCCGTACGAGGACAAGCGTTTCCTGTACCTGCCGAGTGCGGTGCTGCTGGCGGTGCCGGAGGCGCTGCTGCCCACCCCCGTGCTGCGCTGGGTGCTGCCGCCCGCGATGTCGGCGCTGGTGGCCTTCGGCTGGTGGTGCGCGCTGCGGCTGTTCTCGGTGCCCACGCGGTCGCGGCTGGCGGTCCTGGGTTTCGCGGCCTTCGCGTTCGCCTACAAGCCGTACGCGAACATGGTGCTGATCGGGAACTGGACGGCGGTCTCGGCCGCCGCGCTGCCCTGTGCGCTGCTGCTGGCGCACCGCAGGCGCTGGGTTGCGGCGGGTGCGGTGATCGGGCTGGCGATCGCGGCCAAGCCGATGCTGGTGCCGGTGGCCCTGCTGTTCCTGCTGGCCCGGCAGTGGCGCGGGCTGGCCGCCGCCGTGCTGGTGCCGCTGGGGTTCTCGCTGGCCGGTGCGCTGCTGATGCCCAGCCCCACCCTGTTCTTCACCAAGACCCTGCCCTTCCTGCTCCAGGGCCAGGACTCCTACGCGCTGCCCTGGGACGCCTCGCCCATCGCGGTGCTGCCCCGGCTCGGGGTGCCGGAGCCGGTCGCGGTGGGGCTGGCGGGGGCGCTGGCCGCGGCCGGGTTGTGGGCGGTGTGGCGGCGCTGGACCCGGCCGGCCGCCCTGGAGCCGGACCGGGGGGAGCTGCGGCTGGCGGAGACCGCCTGTATGACGATGCTCGCCGCCTTCCTGGTGTCCCGGCCGTCCTTCGACCACTACCTGCTGGTGGTGCTGCCGCTGCTGTTCGCCTCGGTGGTGCGGCCGGGGTCGGCGCCGCGCTCGCCCTGGTTCTGGACGGCGGTGGTGCCGCAGGTCATCGGGATGCCGTGGAACTGGTACTTCACCAGGGAGCGGCGGGCCTTCAAGGACTGTTTCACCCTGTGCGTGCTGGCGGCCGGGCTGATCCGCGGGTGCGCCGCCCGGCGGCGGGGTAGTCTGGTAGGCGTACGAACTGCAGGATCCGTGCGGCCCGAAGGGTCCGCCGAGGAGCCCGCTGAAGGGCCCGTCGAGGAGCCCCTCCAGGCGGGATCTCGTCCGGCGTTTTGACCCGTCCGGGGCAGCCCAGGTATTCTGCTGGTTCGTTATGCGTATTGGCTTGTTCATTCTCACGTGAAAGGGCCCTTACGCCGGTCCACCGGGGCCGATGACCAGCGGTACACACGGGTTGCGTCCCCGTCGTGCACCAGGGCTGTCGTGATCGTTCCGTGGTGACCTTTGTCAGGACCCATCACTGAAGAAGCGAAGGCTACGAACCGTGCGTACGTACAGCCCCAAGCCCGGCGACATCTCGCGCCAGTGGCTCGTCATTGACGCCCAGGACGTTGTCCTCGGCCGTCTGGCGACCCAGGCCGCTGCCCTCCTCCGGGGCAAGCACAAGCCGACCTACGCCCCCCACATGGACATGGGCGACTTCGTCATCATCGTCAACGCCGACAAGGTCCACCTGTCCGGCAACAAGGCGAACCAGAAGATGGCGTACCGCCACTCGGGCTACCCGGGTGGTCTGCGTGCCGTCCGCTACAGCGACCTCCTCGCGGACAACCCGGAGAAGGCCGTGGAGAAGGCCGTCAAGGGCATGCTCCCCAAGAACACCCTGGGCCGTCAGATGCTCTCGAAGCTGAAGGTCTACTCGGGCGACCAGCACCCCCACGCTGCCCAGCAGCCGGTGCCGTTCGAGATCACCCAGGTCGCGCAGTAATTCCGGCCACCCCCTAAGACGTAAAGAATTCTGAGGAGAATCGTGGCCGAGACCACCGTCGAGACCCCCATCGAGGGCGACGAGACCTACGACGCTGTGACCACCTTCGAGTCGGAGGCTCCGGAGGGTGACTACACCTCCGAGTCCGTCGCCTCGCGCTTCGGCGACCCGCAGCCGGCCGCCGGCCTGGGCCGTCGCAAGAACGCCATCGCCCGCGTCCGGATCGTTCCGGGCACCGGCAAGTGGAAGATCAACGGTCGCACCCTTGAGGACTACTTCCCCAACAAGGTGCACCAGCAGGAAGTCAACGAGCCCTTCAAGGTGCTCGAGCTCGACAACCGCTACGACGTCATCGCCCGCATCGCGGGTGGCGGCGTGTCCGGCCAGGCCGGCGCCCTGCGCCTCGGTGTGGCCCGTGCGCTGAACGAGGCGGACGTCGACAACAACCGCCCGGCGCTGAAGAAGGCCGGCTTCCTCTCCCGCGACGACCGTGCGGTCGAGCGCAAGAAGGCCGGTCTCAAGAAGGCCCGTAAGGCTCCGCAGTACAGCAAGCGTTAATCTGCCTGCTCTCTGCACGAATCCGCCCCGGCGGCACGCTCTGTGCTGCCGGGGCGGTTCGTTTACCGCCTCAGGCGGCACATATCTGTCACACGCGGTCACGTACAAAGAAGTACCCAGCGCGAACTCGGAGGACAAAAGTGGGACGACTCTTCGGCACGGACGGTGTACGCGGTGTCGCCAACGCGGATCTCACGGCCGAGCTGGCGCTCGGTCTTTCCGTGGCGGCTGCCCATGTGCTCGCCGAGGCGGGCACCTTCGAGGGGCACCGGCCCACCGCGGTGGTCGGCCGTGACCCCCGGGCCTCCGGCGAATTCCTGGAGGCGGCGGTCGTCGCCGGACTGGCGAGCGCGGGCGTGGACGTCCTGCGCGTCGGTGTGCTGCCCACCCCGGCGGTGGCGTATCTCACCGGTGCGCTGGGTGCCGACCTCGGCGTGATGCTCTCCGCCAGCCACAACGCCATGCCCGACAACGGCATCAAGTTCTTCGCCCGGGGCGGCCACAAGCTCGCCGACGAGCTCGAGGACAAGATCGAGGCCATCTACCAGGAGCACCGCACCGGTGCCCCGTGGGAGCGCCCGACGGGCGCCGGTGTCGGCCGGGTCAGTGACTACGACGAGGGCTTCGACAAGTACATCGCCCACCTCATCGCGGTCCTCCCGAACCGGCTGGACGGCCTGAAGATCGTCCTGGACGAGGCGCACGGTGCGGCGGCCCGGGTCTCCCCGGAGGCCTTCGCCCGGGCCGGGGCCGAGGTCGTCACCATCGGTGCCGAGCCGGACGGCCTCAACATCAACGACGGCTGCGGCTCCACCCACCTCGGCCTGCTCAAGCAGGCCGTCGTCGAGCACGGCGCCGACTTCGGCATCGCGCACGACGGTGACGCCGACCGCTGCCTGGCCGTGGACGGCACCGGCGAGGAGATCGACGGCGACCAGATCCTCGCGGTGCTGGCGCTCGCCATGCGCGAGTCCGGCCAGCTGCGCAAGAACACCGTGGTCGCCACCGTCATGTCCAACCTCGGCTTCAAGCTGGCGATGGAGGCCGAGGGCATCGCGCTCGTGCAGACCGGCGTCGGCGACCGCTATGTGCTGGAGTCGATGAAGGAGAACGGCTACGCGCTCGGCGGCGAGCAGTCCGGCCACGTGATCATCCTCGACCACGCGACCACCGGCGACGGCACGCTGACCGGCCTGATGCTGGCGGCCCGGGTCGCCGCGACCGGCCGCACCCTGGCCGACCTGGTCGGCGTCATGCGGCGGCTGCCGCAGGTGCTGATCAACGTCCCGGACGTGGACAAGTCCCGGGTCGGCACCTCGGCCGAGCTGGCCGCGGCGGTCGCCGACGCGGAGCGCGAGCTGGGCACCACCGGCCGGGTACTGCTCCGTCCGTCCGGCACCGAGCCGCTCGTTCGGGTGATGGTCGAGGCCGCCGACATCGAGCAGGCGCAGTCCGTCGCCGGCCGGCTGGCGGACGCGGTCAAGTCCGCGCTGGGCTAGGGCCGGACACGTAGGGCCCCTGAACTCCCCCGGCCGGCCGGTTTCGGTCAGCGCCGGGGGAGTACGCGCTTCCAGCGGCCACGCTGGGTGCGCCACAGCAGCTTCCATGCGTACAGGGTCAGGACGCCGGCGAGCATGATGCCGCCCAGGTTCAGCAGCAGCTGGAGCGCCGAGCCCCACATCTGCGCGTACTCCTTGTAGCTCAGCGCCACGGCTGCGTTCGCGGCGGCCGGGACGGTGGTGACCGAGATGGCCACGCCGACCAGCGTTCCGGCCTTCGCCGAGGTCAGCGAGAGCGTTCCGGCGACGCCGGCCAGCAGGGCGACGACGAAGGAGAACGGGTCCGGCTGCCAGATGAAGCTGGTGTTCGGCCGCGGATTGTCGAGCCGTCCCTGGCTGAACAGGCCGAGCGCGTCCATCACCAGGCTGAACACGGTGGTGGCGATGATCGCCGCGGCGAAGCCGATCAGCAGGGCCGCGAGCGAGCGGGCGGCGAGTCTGGGGGCGCGCTGCACCACGCCGGTGCAGACCCCGGCCAGCGGCCCGAACTCCGGGCCGACCGCCATCGCGCCCACGATCAGGACCGCGTTGTCGAGCACCACACCGCAGGCCGCGATCATCGTCGCGATGATCATGAGTGCGGCGTAGGTGATGGTGAGGGTGGACTCCTCGTGGGTCGACTCGGCGAGCTGCTCCCAGATCACCGCGTCCGCCGGTTCTCCGGGGGCCTCCTGGTCGGCCGCGTCGGCGCGTTCCGACATCGAGAGGTCGATGTTCTCGACTGCGATCGAGCCGTCCTTGTGGATGCCGAGCTGCCGGAGCTCGTGCAGCAGCTCGTCGCCGGCCTCCCGGGCGACATCGCAGAGGACCAGGTCCCCTCGGGGGTCCCGGGCGGCGCCGGGGAGTACGACCAGATGGGTGGTGCCGACCGTCGATTCGACGGCCGCCACCACGGCCTCCGTCCGGTCGGCCGGGGTGATCATCCGCAAATGAAGCATTAACGCACTCTATGCGCTAAAGCTTCCGCAAACTGAGCTTCTGTACCTTGTGGTCCGGTCCCTTGCGGACGACCAGATTGGCCCGGCCGCGGGTCGGGGCGACGTTCTCCAGCAGGTTGGGGCGGTTGATGGTGCGCCACATCGTCTGCGCGTACTCCATGGCCTCCTCCTCCGACACCTGCGTGTACTTCCGGAAGTAGGAGAAAGGATTCTGGAAGGCGGTCTCGCGGAGCTTGCGGAACCGGTTCAGGTACCAGCGCTCGATGTCCTCGGGGCGCGCGTCCACATACACGCTGAAGTCGAAGTAGTCGGCCAGGCCGACCCTGGTCCGGCCGTCCTTGCCGGGCAGGGCCGGCTGGAGGACGTTGAGCCCCTCCACGATCAGGATGTCCGGCCGCCGCACCACCAGCTGCTCGCCCGGCACGATGTCGTAGATGAGGTGCGAGTAGACGGGGGCGGTGACCTCGTCCTTGCCGGCCTTGATGTCCGCGACGAAGCGGGTGAGCGCGCGCCGGTCGTACGACTCCGGGAAGCCCTTGCGGGACAGCAGCCCGCGCTCCTTGAGCTCCTTCATCGGGTAGAGGAAGCCGTCCGTGGTGACCAGCTCCACCCGCGGGTGCTCGGGCCAGCGGGCGAGCAGCGCCTGCAGCAGACGGGCCACGGTGGACTTGCCGACGGCCACCGAGCCGGCCACGCCTATCACGAAGGGGGTGCCCTGCTGTGCGCCGTGGCCGTTGCCCGCGTCGCCGAGGAAGGTGTTGAGCGTGCCGCGCAGATTGCTGGTGGCGCCGACGTACAGGTTGAGCAGCCGGGACAGCGGCAGGTAGACGTCCCGGACCTCGTCCAGGTCGATGACGTCGCCGAGGCCGCGCAGCCGCTCCACCTCCTCGGCGGTCAGCGGGAGCGGGGTCCGCTCGCGCAATGCGCTCCACTCGGCTCGGGTGAGGTCGACGTACGGCGAGACATCGGCGGTGCGGTGCCGGTGGCCGGGTGCGCTTCGTGGCGGCGAAGTGATCACACCGCCATTGTCGGCTCTCCGGCGGACTTGTGGGTGGTGGGGTCGGTCACGTGGACGGCACCTGAGGTGAAGGTTGTGTGGGTCTTGATCTCGATTGGGGCGAGGCGGTATATCGGGCTCGTTACGATCGGGAATCTGGCTGTGTGCGGGTGCCGGGACCTCGTAGATTCAGATCTTGTTCCGGTTCCTGTGTGCGCGCTGTGCCCCTGTGCGGAGGCGCCCCGGCCGGTCGGTAATCAACATTTTCCTGGGGGAGATCTTCTCGTGCGCAGCACCCTCGTTCGTCGTTCCGTCATGACCGCGTCTGCCGTCTCGCTGGCCCTGCTGGCCACCGCGTGCGGTTCCGAGGACAAGAAGGACGACGCGAAGACGGACACCAAGCCCTCGGTGTCCGCGCCGGCCGCCCCGGCGGCCAAGGGCAAGACGGACGCCGAGCTGGCCAAGCTGATCGTGGCTCAGGGCGACGTGGCCGACACCACCTTCAAGGAGGCCACGCCGGCCGAGGCCGCCGCCGGTGCCGCCGCGACCAGCGACAAGCCCGAGTGCAAGGTGCTGGTCCAGGCGCAGTCCTTCGGCACGCTGGGCACGCCGTCCGGCACCGCCCGTACCAAGGCCGCCGGCGCCAGCGTGAAGACCCCGGGCGCGGGTGCCTCGGAGGAGGACAAGCTGAAGGCCGGGCTGGAGGCCCTCACCGGTGCCAGCGCGACCGCCGTCACCCTGACCTCGTACGACGGCAAGGGCGCCGAGGAGGCCTTCGCCTCCGTCAAGACGGCCGGCACCGCATGCGCCGGCGGCTACTCGGCCACCCAGGCGGGCGAGACCGGCAAGGTCACCGGTGTCGCCCCCGCCGCGGCGATCACCGCCGGCGACGAGGCGGTCGCCTACACCGTCGCGGCCGACGCCGACGGCGAGGCGTTCGCCACCCAGCTGGTGGTCGTGCGCAAGGGCAACACCCTCGCCACCTTCTCCACGCTGAGCCTGTCCGGCAAGGCCGAGCAGCCGAAGGCCCTGGTCGAGGCCCAGGCCAAGAAGCTCGGCTGAGGCAGCGCGCGCCCGGCCGCCCCGGGCGGCGCGCACCCGAACGTCAAACCCCGTTCCGGCACATTCGCCGGGGCGGGGTTTTCGTCTGGTTCAGCTACCGGTCAGCGGGGGTTCAGCGGCGTACGCTGCGGCCTATGTGCGGAATTGTGGGTTACGTGGGAGCGCAGTCGGCGCTCGATGTGGTCATTGCCGGACTCAAGCGGCTGGAGTACCGCGGCTACGACTCGGCCGGGGTCGCCGTACTCGCCGACGGCGGGCTGGCCGCCGCCAAGAAGGCCGGCAAGCTGGTCAACCTGGAGAAGGAGCTGGTCAGCCGGCCCCTGCCGGCCGGCTGCACCGGGATCGGGCACACCCGGTGGGCCACCCACGGCGCGCCGACCGACATCAACGCGCACCCCCACCTGGACAATTCGGGGCGGGTCGCGATCGTCCACAACGGCATCATCGAGAACTTCGCCGCCCTGCGCGCCGAGCTGACGGAGCGCGGGCACCGGCTGGATTCGGAGACGGACACCGAGGTCGTCTCGCACCTGCTGGCGGAGGCCTTCTCCTCGACCGGGGACCTGGCCGAGGCGATGCGGCAGGTCTGCCGGCGCCTGGACGGTGCGTTCACGCTGGTCGCGGTGCACGCCGACGATCCGGACGTGGTGGTGGGGGCGCGCCGGAACTCCCCGCTGGTGGTGGGCGTCGGCGAGGGGGAGAACTTCCTCGCCTCGGACGTGGCCGCCTTCATCGCCCACACCCGGGCCGCGATCGAGCTGGGGCAGGACCAGGTCGTCGAACTCCGCCGCGACGGGGTGACGGTGACCAACTTCGACGGCACGCCGGCCCAGGTGCGGGCGTACCACGTGGACTGGGACGCCTCGGCGGCCGAGAAGGGGGGTTACGACTACTTCATGCTCAAGGAGATCGCCGAGCAGCCGAAGGCCGTCGCCGACACCCTGCTGGGCCGGATCGATGCGAGCGGCTCGCTGACGCTGGACGAGGTGCGCATCCCGGTCTCGGTGCTGCGCGAGGTCGACAAGGTCATGATCGTGGCCTGCGGTACGGCGTACCACGCGGGCCTGATCGCGAAGCTGGCGATCGAGCACTGGACCAGGATTCCGTGCGAGACGGAGCTGGCGAGCGAGTTCCGGTACCGGGATCCGATCCTGGACCAGCGCACGCTGGTGGTGGCGATCTCGCAGTCCGGCGAGACGATGGACACTCTGATGGCGCTGCGGCACGCGCGCGAGCAGGGCGCCCGGGTGCTGGCCATCTGCAACACGAACGGCTCCACCATCCCGCGGGAATCGGACGCGGTGCTGTACACGCACGCCGGGCCGGAGGTCGCCGTCGCCTCCACGAAGGCGTTCCTGACCCAGCTCGTCGCCTGCTACCTGGTCGCGCTCTACCTCGGGCAGGTGCGGGGCACCAAGTGGGGCGACGAGATCCGGGCCGTGGTCCGTGAACTGTCGGACATCGCGCGGGCCGTGGACATGGTCCTGGAGACCATGGAGCCGGTGCGGAAGCTGGCCCGGTCCCTCGCGGCGAAGAACACGGTGCTGTTCCTGGGGCGGCACGTGGGCTACCCGGTGGCCCTGGAGGGTGCGCTCAAGCTGAAGGAGCTGGCGTACATGCACGCCGAGGGCTTCGCGGCGGGCGAGCTCAAGCACGGCCCGATCGCGCTGATCGAGCAGGATCTGCCGGTGGTGGTCGTGGTCCCGTCGCCGCGCGGCCGGTCGGTGCTGCACGGCAAGATCGTGTCGAACATCCAGGAGATCCGGGCGCGGGGGGCGCGGACGATCGTGATCGCGGAGGAGGGGGACGAGGCGGTGGTCCCGTACGCCGACCACCTGATCCGGATCCCGGCCACGCCCACGCTGCTGCAGCCGCTGGTGGCGACGGTGCCGTTGCAGGTGTTCGCCTGCGAACTGGCGACGGCGCGGGGCAACGAGGTGGACCAGCCGCGTAATCTCGCGAAGTCAGTGACTGTGGAGTGATGGGTCGTCAATTGTGATTATCGGCGTGGGGATCGACGTTGCCGAGATCGACCGGTTCGAGGCCGCGCTGCAGCGTACGCCCGGCATGGCGCGCAGGCTGTTCGTCGACGCGGAGTTGATGCTGCCCAGCGGCGAGCGGCGCGGTATCGCCTCGCTCGCCGCCCGGTTCGCCGCCAAGGAGGCCCTGGCGAAGGCGCTGGGCGCGCCGCCCGGCCTGCTGTGGACGGACGTCGAGGTGTACGTCGAGGACAGCGGCCGGCCGCGGTTGCGGGTCCAGGGCACGGTCGCGGCGCGCGCCGAGGAGCTGGGCGTGGGCTCCTGGCACATCTCGCTCAGCCACGACGCCGGGGTGGCGTCGGCGGTGGTGATCGCGGAAGGCTGACCCCATGCGTACTGCTTACCGCGTGGAGACCGTACGGGCCGCCGAGCGCGCGCTGATGGCGCGGCTGCCGGAGGGCGCCCTGATGCAGCGGGCGGCGGCCGGGCTGGCCGCCGTATGCGCGCAGCGGCTGGGGCGGGTGTCCGGCAGCCGGGTGGCGCTGCTGGTGGGGCCGGGGGACAACGGCGGCGACGCGCTGTACGCGGGCGCCCGGCTGGCGCGGCGCGGCGCCGGGGTGTGGGCCGTGCCGATGGACCCGGAGCGGATGCATCCGGGCGGACTGGCCGCGCTGCTGCGGGCCGGCGGGCGGACCGCGGAGCGGGTGCCGGACCGGGTGGACCTGGTGCTGGACGGGCTGGTGGGGATCGGCGGCCGGGGCGGCCTGCGGGCGGCTGCGGCGGCGCTGGTGGACGGACTGCCGGCCGGGGTTTTGGTGGTGGCCGTCGACCTGCCGAGCGGGGTGGACGCGGACACCGGGGAGACGGCGGGGCGGGCCGTGGCGGCCGGGCTGACGGTGACCTTCGGGGCGTACAAGCCGGGCCTGCTGATCGAGCCCGGGGCCTCGCTGGCCGGCGAGGTGCGGCTGGTGGACATCGGGCTGGAGCTGCCGGAGGAAGCCACGGCGGAGGCGCTGGAGGACGCGGACGTACGGCGGCTGCTGCCGGTACCCACCGCCGCGAGCGACAAGTACCGGCGCGGGGTGGTGGGCCTGATCGCCGGGTCCGCCCAGTACCCGGGCGCGGCCGTGCTGACCGTGGCGGGCGCGCTGCGGGGCGGGGCGGGTGCGGTGCGGTACGTCGGCCCGGCGGCGGACGCGGTGCTGGCCCGCTACCCCGAGGTGCTGATCGGCAAGGGCCGGGTGCAGGCGTGGGTGATGGGCCCCGGGCTCGGCAGCGAGGAGGTTCCGCTGCCGGACGGGGACGTACCGCTGCTGGCCGACGCGGACGGGCTGCGCGGCCTGACCCCTGCCGCGGTCCGGGCCCGGACCGCCGAGACCCTGCTGACCCCGCACGCCGGGGAGGCGGCGGCGCTGCTGGGCGTGTCCCGGGAGGAGGTCGAACGCGGGCGGCTGGCGGCGGCGCGGGAGCTGGCGGACCGGTTCGGGGCGGTGGTGCTGTTGAAGGGGTCGGCGACGCTGATCTGCGAACCGGGCGGCGACACCCCCGTACGGGTCAACCCGACGGGCTCGCACTGGCTGGCCACGGCCGGCAGCGGGGACGTGCTGTCGGGTCTGGCGGGATCCCTGCTGGCGGCGGGCCTCCGGGCACGCGACGCGGGCGCGGTGGCGGCATACCTCCACGGCCGAGCGGGCGAACTCGCGGCTGGCGCGTCGGCCGGCACGGCGGCGGGCGGCACGGCGGCCGGCGCCCCGATCACCGCCCACGAGCTGGCCCTGGCCATCCCGACAGCCTGGCGCTCCCTGACCCCCTGACCACCCTGGCCGTGGGGCGCCGGCCCCCGGGGGGTGAAGGGAGCCGCCGCCCGGCTCACCTCCCGCGCGGGGTGCGTGGGGTCGGTGAGCACACCGGGGATCTTGCGCAGGCGGGCGGACCCGGCA
>NZ_JBEOXT010000037.1:0-89828 GCF_040296685.1 Streptomyces sp. NPDC002054 | reverse complement strand
GCCGCTCGGCGGCGACCAGGTACATGCAGAAGACGGGCACAGCCGGGCCCGAGATGGTCATCGAGGTGGTGACGTCCCCGAGCGGGATGTCGTTGCCCCCGCCTCGGCGGGGGCCTGCTGCCGTACGTACGGCGGGTGATCAGACGGCGAGCGCCTGCTGCACCTGGGCCAGGCTCGGGTTGGTCATGACCGACTCGTTGCCCGTGGGGGAGACGATGAGGACCGTGGGAACGGTCTGGTTGCCACCGTTGGCCTTCTCGACGAAGGCCGCGGACTCGGGGTCCTGCTCGATGTTGATCTCGGTGTACGCGATGCCTTCCCGGTCCAGCTGGGTCTTCAGCCGGCGGCAGTAGCCGCACCAGGTCGTGCTGTACATCGTCACGGAACCCTTGTCCTGCATGGGGGCGCTCTCCTTCGGGGCTGGGGTTGGATCCGAGTACTCGAACGTACGGCACCGCCCTGTCATTCCCCGGGGGCTGTGGACAACTTTCCCGTCCGGCCCACCGGACCTGGCAGCATGGTCGGGTGACAGCAGCAACGCACTCCTCATCCTTCCCGGCCGTCGCCGAGTCGGCCGACGCGGTTCTCCTCGGCCTGGACCCGGAACAGCGCGAGGTCGCCACGACCCTGCGCGGGCCGGTGTGCGTGCTCGCGGGCGCCGGCACCGGCAAGACCCGGGCCATCACCCACCGCATCGCCTACGGCGTCCGGTCCGGCCAGATGATGCCGGCCAGTGTGCTCGCCGTCACCTTCACCAACCGCGCCGCCGGAGAGATGCGCGGCCGGCTCCGCACCCTCGGCGCGGGCGGAGTACAGGCCCGGACCTTCCACTCGGCCGCCCTCCGCCAGCTCCAGTACTTCTGGCCGAAAGCGGTCGGTGGCGACCTGCCCCGCCTGGTCGAGCGCAAGATCCAGCTGGTCGCCGAGGCCGGCGCCCGCTGCCGGATCCGCCTCGACCGGAACGAGCTGCGCGACGTCACCGGCGAGATCGAGTGGGCGAAGGTCACCCAGACCGTCCCGGCCGACTACCCGGCGGCGGCCCTCAAGGCCGGCCGCGAGGTCCCCCGGGACATGGCTGAAATCGCACAGATCTATGGGACGTACGAACAGCTCAAACGCGACCGCGGGATGATCGACTTCGAGGACGTGCTGCTCCTCACCGTCGGCATCCTCCAGGACCGCCAGGACATCGCCCAGACCATCCGCAGCCAGTACCAGCACTTCGTGGTCGACGAGTACCAGGACGTCAGCCCGCTCCAGCAGCGCCTGCTGGAGCTCTGGCTCGGCGACCGGGACAGCCTGTGCGTGGTCGGCGACGCCAGCCAGACCATCTACTCCTTCACCGGCGCCACCCCCGACCACCTGCTCACCTTCCGCAACCGCTTCCCACAGGCCACCGTGGTCAAGCTGATCCGCGACTACCGCTCCACCCCCCAGGTGGTCCACCTGGCCAACGGGGTGCTGAACCAGGCCCGGGGCCGTGCCGCCGAGCACCGCCTGGAGCTGATCTCCCAGCGCGACCCCGGCCCCGAGCCGGTCTACGCCGAGTACCCGGACGAGCCCGCCGAGGCCGAGGGCGTCGCCCGCCGGATCCGCGACCTCATCGAGGCCGGGGTCCCGGCCGGGGAGATCGCCGTGCTCTTCCGGATCAACGCCCAGTCCGAGGTCTACGAGCAGGCCCTCGCGGACGCCGGAGTGCCCTACCAGCTGCGCGGCGCGGAGCGCTTCTTCGAGCGCCCCGAAGTGCAGCGGGCCCTGGTGACCCTGCGCGGAGCCGCCCACTCCAGGGCCAACGACCCGCTGCTCGACGATGTGGTCGAGCTGGCCGCCCAGGTGCGGGCCGTGCTCAGCGCGAGCGGCTGGACCCCCGAGCCGCCGGCCGGCTCGGGTGCCGTGCGCGATCAGTGGGAGTCGCTGGCCGCCCTGGTCCGGGTCGCCGAGGACTTCGCGCGCAGCCGCCCCGGAGCCACCCTGGCCGACCTCTCGGTGGAGCTGGAGGAGCGCCGGGCCGCCCAGCACGCCCCGACCGTCCAGGGCGTCACCCTCGCCTCCCTGCACGCCGCGAAGGGCCTGGAGTGGGATGCGGTGTTCCTGGTCGGGCTGACCGACGGCATGATGCCGATCACCTACGCCAAGACCGACGAGCAGGTCGAGGAGGAGCGCCGGCTGCTCTACGTCGGCATCACCCGGGCCCGGGTGCACCTGACCCTTTCCTGGTCGCTGTCCCGCGCCCCCGGCGGCCGGAGCTCCCGGAAGCCCAGCCGCTTCCTCAACGGCCTGCGGCCCGGCTCGGCGGCCCCCGGCAGCCGGGTCGCCGTCGAGGGCGGCTCCCGCAAGCGGTCCCGGCGCGGGCCGGTGCTGTGCCGGGTCTGCGGCAAGACGCTCACCGAAGCGGGCGAGCTGAAACTGATGCGCTGCGAAGACTGCCCGTCCGACATGGACGAGGGTCTCTACGAGCGGCTCCGGGAGTGGCGCGCGGCCCAGTCGAAGGTCCAGGGACTGCCCGCGTACTGCGTCTTCACCGACAAGACCCTGATGGCGATCGCCGAGGCAGCTCCCTCCGAGGAGGGCGAGCTCGCGATGATCTCCGGCGTGGGCGGTCGCAAGCTCGACCGGTACGGAGCCGATGTGTTGGCCATCTGCGCAGGCCAGGAGCTCGAGGGCGAGCCCGGGGACGGCGCGTAGAAACTCGTCGGAAAAATAGTTTGCACATGCCCTGGCAATCCCCATAGGTTCTTAACCACGGGAACGGCGGCTTCTCCGAAGCCCTGTCCTCGTGCTGTACTTATCCGAATACGTGCGGGATCGGCCCACCAGCCAGTCCCCTTGAGACGCCGAGAGGAGGCGAGACCAGTGATCAGCTTCATGACCGAGACCAAAATGACCGATCGTCCGGTTGCCGCTTCCTGCCTGCTCGGCTCCTCTTCGCTCGTTGCTGCCCCCGCGTTCCTGGGTCAGGGCACCGGTCTGTCCGCGATTTCCGCGAGCAGCCTGGCCGTTCCCGCCACCCTTCCGGTCCGTGAGCGCAATGAGCGACCGACCCAGGCGCCGGTGGCAGTAGTGAAGGAGCAGGCAGCACATGCCGCCTATGCCTTTGCCGCAACCGGTGCCGGATCCCTGAAGCAGACGACGCAGCAGCACCACCTGATGTGGGCCTTCCGTGGGCTCGAACCCTGGAGTGATCCAGCCTGATCGCATGATCTGGCCGGCGCCTTCAGGGCCGCGGAACCCCACCCGGGATCCGCGGCCCTTCTGTTTGTCCCCGAACGGGGACGACGGAGCGAAGGGGCCTCGGGACTGGCAAGACCAGGTACCAGCCGAACCCGGCCAACAGGCCGGAACGACTAGTCGACAAAGACGAGGAAGAAACCACCGTGCAACTCGAAGCGCACGCCCCGTCCGTACCGCAGAACCGAACGATCTCCCCGCCTGCAGTCCCGGAGGACTCCACCTTGACTCCGCTCACCGCGCTCACCGCGCTCGACGACGCCATCGAGAACCTCGGCGTACCCGTCCCCTGCCGCAGTTACGACCCGGAGGTCTTCTTCGCCGAGTCCCCGGCCGATGTCGAGTACGCCAAGTCCCTCTGCCGCACCTGCCCGCTCGTCGAGGCCTGCCTCGCCGGAGCGCAGGAGCGCCGTGAGCCCTGGGGTGTCTGGGGTGGCGAGCTCTTCGTCCAGGGTGTGGTCGTCGCCCGCAAGCGGCCTCGTGGCCGCCCGCGCAAGAACCCGGTCGCGGTATGAACGCCGCCGGAACCATCGACCGCCCTCTGACGCACGACCCCCTGAAGCAGGCCCTCATGACCCCGCACACCACGAGCGAGCAGCCGTCCGGCTCCGCCACCGAAGACTTCATCACCACCGGCGCGATCACCTCGCGTCAGAACAGGACCCGCGAAATGCAACTCATCCCAGAAGCCCTGGCTCGCGCGCATATGGCCGACCGCCTGCGTGAGGCGGACGCCGACCGGCGCGCGATGCGCCTGGTCAACGCGCGGCGTATGCAGCGCCGTGCCGAACGCGCTTCCCTGCGCGCCCGGCGCGCGCTGGCCATGGCCGTCATGCACTGATCGCCGACAGGCATCCACCCGGGGGGACCGGTCCGAACGGACCGGTCCCCCCGGTGCGTTGCGGACACCCGCCGCCCCCGCGCGGCGGTATCGTCTGGAGGTGGACCAGCCGACCCCCCACCCCGCCCCGCGGGACCCCGAGGCCAGGACCGTCGTGTGCGCCCGCTGCGGCACCCGATCCCCCGACGGAGCCCCGCTCACCTGGACCTGCTCCATGGAGAACGGCGTCCGGCAGTACTTCTGCCACGACTGCGCCCGGGCCAATATCCGGGCGATCGAAGGCAGACTCGACTCCTCCTGGTGGTGACCGGGTGACCGGCGTCCCGGCCCCGGTCAGCCCTCGGCCGGGAACCCCGGCAGCCAGGCCTCCAGTTCGTCGCGCAGCCGCACCGTGGCACCCAACTGGCACAGCACCCCGATGGTGCTGAGGGTGACCCGGTGGATCAGCAGGTACGACGGAGGCAGATTGAGCTGTTTGCCCAACTGGTGTGCGGGAGACCGCGGATCGGCGATCCGGGCCGCCTGGCCGCGTATCCAGTCCCGGGTGAAGGTGAACTCCGCCAGTTCGGCGGGCTCGATGATCGGGCGCAGGTAGTCCAGCACGGTGTCCGGGTCGAGGGCGATGGACTCCTTGACGAACCCCTCGGCGCGCAGCTGTTCGTACACCGCTTCGGCATCGCCCTGCAGGGTCATCCGCAGGGACACCCCGATGGACTTCGGCAGCCCTCCCGGCAGCCGGTCCACCGTGCCGAAGTCCAGCACGCCCAGCCGGACCGTGCCGTCCGCCCCGGTCACCAGCCGGAAGTTGCCCGGGTGCGGGTCCGCATGCAGCAGCCCCGTCCTGGCCGGTCCCGAGAACAGGAACCGGGCCAGCAGCTGGCCCGCGCGGTCGCGTTCCTCCGCCGTTCCGTCCTGGATCACCTCGGAGAGCGGGACGCCCTCCACCCATTCGGTGACCAGCACCTCGTCGCCCTGGTGCACCACGTCCGGCACCAGCACATCAGGGTCTCCCTCGAACGCCTCCGCATGGATCCGCTGGGACTCCGCCTCCAGCTCGTAGTCCAGCTCCTCGGCGACCCGGTTGCGCAGCTCCTTGATCAGCGGCTTGATGTCCATGCCCGGTATCAGCGGCCCCAGCAGACCGGCGAACCGGCTGAGCTGCTTGAGGTCCGACAACAGGGCCTCGCCGGCCCCCGGGTACTGCACCTTGACCGCGACTTCCCGCCCGTCGTGCCACACCGCCCGGTGCACCTGCCCGATCGAAGCGGCTGCCGCCGGCTTGTCCTCGAAGGAGACGAACAGCTCGCGCCAGTCCTCACCCAGCCGGTCCGCCAGTACCCGGTGCACCGTCGCCGCCGGCAGCGGCGGAGCCGCCTCCTGCAGTTTCGTCAGCGCCGCCCGGTACGGCCCGGCGACCTCCTCCGGCAGCGCGGACTCGAACACGGACAGGGCCTGCCCGAACTTCATCGCCCCGCCCTTCAGCTCTCCCAGCACGCGGAACAGCTGCTCGGCGGTGCGCTGTTGCAGCTCGCGCGCCACGATCTCCGCCGACTTCCCGCCGATCCGCTTGCCCAGTCCCCAGGTTGCCCGGCCGGCGATGCCGAGCGGCAGCGCGGCCAGCTTCGCGGTCCGGGTGACCGCCTTGCGGGGAAGATCAGACATACGCCCCTCCAGTGAGCTGACACCTGTGCCGCGAGCGGCGGGTCATCCGGCCATTGTGTCCTGCCGCTCCAGCGCGCCGGACGAGTCCCCCTCTCGGGCTCTCGCCGCACCGCAGCCGCAGTCCGGATGAGGGGTCAGCTCAGCCTGCTCCCAGTGGAGTCCGGGAAGGGCCGCCTCCCAGCGGGCACCGGTGGAGGCGGGGAGTTCCCCGTCGAGGAAGGCCAGGGCATGGGCGGCCGTCAAGCCCGCCACGGCCGTGGCCAGGCCCAGGTCGCAGGCCGGCACGGCCCGGCGCCGATGGGCCGAACGCCACTGCACCAGCAGCCGCGGCCAGGCCGCGTCCCGGGCGATCCGGTCCCGCTCCATACAGCCGGCGCAGGCGGTCCCGCCCGGGAGCACCAGCGGCCCCACCACCCCGGTGCCCTCCAGCACTCCGGCATACAAGTGCGGGACTCCGGCAGCGACCCACTCGGCGGCGGTGTCCGGATCGGGTGCCCAGGCCTGCAGCCCGTCCCGCGGGGCGACCACCACCAGGGCCGGCCCCGGCACGGCGTCCGGCCGTCCCGCGGCTCTGCGCGGCCGGCCGGCAGCCGCCCCGCGGACCAGCCCCGCCGCGGCCTCCGCGCGCAGCCGGCCCACGCTCTCGGCACCCAGCCCGCCCGGCGCCAAGTCCCCCGGCTCCACCCGGCCCCCGTCCAGCACCTCCACCCGGCCGACCCCGGCCGCCGCCAGCACCGCCGCCACCGCCGCCCCGACCCGGCCGGCCCCGCGCACCTGGACCCGGACGGCCCGGCGGGCCGCCAGGCCCTCCTGGATTCCGGCCGGGTCCGGGCGCACCACCGACAGGGAGCCCAGATCGGGGCCCAGCCGCTCCGGGGCCTCCCGGCGCAGCGCCTGTACCCCCGGGTCGCCCGCCGTGGCATCGTCGATCAGCCCGGCCGCCGCCAGCCGCCGCACGAGCTCGTCCGCCCGGCCCTCGGGCAGCCCCATCGCCTTGGCCTCGGCCCGCAGCAGGTCCATCCCGCGGGTCCCGTCGATCCGGTCGATCAGCGACCCCGTCGCCGTGTCCACCGGCCCGAGCACCACCGCGTGCGCGGGAGTCACGCCGAACTGAACGGTCTGCAGATCACGCCAGGCCCGCGCCAGCACGGGCTTCACCTTCGGATGCATCGCCATTCCCCCTTGTTCCGCCTTGTTGCGCTCCGTACCGGGAGAATGCCCGCCCCCGAGAACGGCCGTCATAACCTGTCCACAACCCCCACCTATTCGTCATACGAGATGACGGGACTTCGGCCGTGGCCAGCGGGTACCGTCATGGCGTGTCCGCCGACCCATCGCAGCGTGCCGTCGAAGTCCGCCGGAGCGCGCGCCGCCGCAGGACCGTATCCGCCTACCGCGAGGGTGACCGTACGGTCGTGCTCATCCCTGCACGGATGTCCGAGGCCGAGGAACAGCGCTGGGTGGGCGTGATGCTGGACAAACTGGCCGCGCAGGAAAGCCGGCGGACCCTCGGTGACACGGAACTCGCCGAGCGCGCCGAGCGGTTGTCCGAGCAGTATTTCGGCGGCCGGGCCCGCCCCCGCTCCGTGCGCTGGGTCACCAACCAGAACACCCGCTGGGGCTCCTGCACCCCGGCCGAGGGCAGCATCCGGCTGTCCCACCGCCTCCAGGGCATGCCGGACTACGTGATCGACTACGTGCTGCTGCACGAGCTCGCCCACCTGCTGGTGCCCGGCCACGGGCCGCGGTTCTGGGAGCTGCTGGAGGCGTATCCGCGGACCGAACGGGCCCGCGGCTACCTGGAGGGCGTGGTCGCCGCGGAACGGCTGCCGAAGGTGCCCGCCGCGCGCGAGGAATGACAGTGGGTCATCCACAGGCTTGGCCGGATCCGAGTCGTTGCGGATAGCCTGACGGCACGCATTCACTTTCGGATGGGGGACGGTCGTAGCACATGGCCAGGGAATTCCAACGCGGCCACAAGGCCAAAATCAGTGATCTGACGGCGGGGACGGATCTGTACGTAGGCGTTCAGATCGCCGGGCCCGGGCTGAGCTTCGACATCAGCTGCTTCGGGCTCGATGCGAATGAACAGCTCTCCGACGACCGGTACTTCATCTTCTACAACCAGCCGAAATCGCCGGAGGAGTCGATCCAGCAGCTCGGTGCGCAGGCCGGTGACACCGAGGCCTTCCGGGTGACGCTCGACCGGATCCCGGCCGCCATCCAGAAGCTGTCCTTCACCGCCACCATCGACGGCAGCGGGACCATGTCCCAGGTCGGCCCCGGGTACATCCGGATCGTCGCGGGCGGCGAAGAGGTCGTCCGCTACGCCTTCACCGGGGCGGAGTTCACCACCGAGCGCGCGGTCATGCTCGGGGACTTCTACCTCAAGGACGTCTGGCGCTTCGCCGCCGTCGGCCAGGGCTTCGACGGCGGCCTGGACGCCCTCCTGAAGAACTTCGGCGGCGAGGTCGCCGAGGAGCAGGAGCCCGCACCGGCCCAGCCCGCCGCAGCGCAGCAGCCCGCCCCGGCCTTCGCGCCCCCGGCGTTCGCCCCGCCCCCGCCGGCCACCGTGCCGGCTCCGGCCGCCCCGGTCACCGCACCGCCGCCCGTGGCGCCTGTTCCCGCGCAGGCCACCGCTTTGGACTTCGCCACCCCGGCCCCGCAGACCGCCTCCTTCGGTTCCCCGCCGCCGTTCGGCGCCGTGCTGGCTCCGGCCGCCCCCGCCCCGCAGGCCCCGGCGGCTGCCACCGCTCCGCCCTTCGGTGCGGTACCGCCGCCGGGCACGCCCATGGCCCCGCCCTTCGGAGCCGTCCAGGCCGTCGCCCCGGTGCCCCCGGAGGCCGGCCTGCGCGTGGTCCTCAGGAAGTACGCCGAGGTGGCCGTCGGCGACCGCTGGACCGAGCAGAACCCCCAGCAGGTCCGCGTCACCCTCACCAAGAACCAGGCCATCCTGGCCCGGCAGGGCAGCATGGTCGCCTACCAGGGCGACATCGACTTCGCCCACAAGGGCTCCGGCCTGCTCGGCAAGCTGACCGGCCAGCTGACCGGCCAGGGCATGTCCCTGATGCGCTGCTCCGGCGACGGCGAGGTCTTCCTCGCAGACGAGGCCAGCAAGCTCTTCGTCATCCGCCTCGAAGGCACCGACCAGCTGTACACCAGCGCCCAGGGCGTCCTCGCCTTCGACGAGTCGCTGTCCACCGAGGTCCGCCGTATCGAGGGCGCCGGTCTGCCTGGCGGAGGCCTGTTCTCCATGCTCTTCTCCGGCACCGGAGCCGTGGTCGTCAAGACCCGCGGCACCCCGGTGGTTCTGCCCGTCGGCCCCGCCACCTACGTCGACGGCAACGCCGTCATCGCCTGGTCGGCCGGCGCCCAGGCCGTCACCACCACGGCACTGCGGCTGCGCCGCTCCGGCTATGCCAGCCGTACCGGGGAGGCCGTGAACCTTCAGTTCCGGGGAGCCCCCGGCAACTTCGTCGTCGTACAGCCCTTCGAGGTGTGAGGCAGCCATGGACACCCAGACACTCGGAGCCCATCGCGTCGCCGCCACCGGCGTCCGGATGGCCGTCCACAACGCCAAGACCCTCAAGGTCGCCATGGTGACCGGCCAGGACCTGATCGCCAAGGCCGGCTCGATGATCGCCTACGACGGATACGTCCAATTCCACGGGGCGCCCGCGAGCCTGCGCCGCTCCGCCGAGGAAATGGTCACCGGCGAGGGCGGAAAGCTGATGCTCTGCCAGGGCGACGGGGACCTGTTCCTCGCCGACTACGGCGCCGACGTCCTCGTCGTGCACCTCGCCGACGAGGCCCTCTCGGTCAACGGCGCCACCCTGCTCGCCTGCGACGCCACCCTCCAGTTGGCCATCGAGCCGGTCAAGGGCCTGGCCAAGCTCTCCGGATCCGGCCTCACCAACCTCGTCATCCGGGGCACCGGCTGGGTCGCCCTGGTCAGCCGTGGCGTCCCCACCGTCCTCGACTGCGCCGAGCGCGAGACCTACGTCGACCCGGACGCCCTGATCGGCTGGACCACCGGCCTCGACCTGAAGGCCAAGCGCACGGTCAAGGCGAGCGCCCTGATCGGCCGGGGCAGCGGCGAAGCCCTGCAGATCGGTTTCAAGGGCCAGGGCTTCGTGATCGTCCAGCCCAGCGAGGACACCGGCGACCGTTTCAAGATCCGGGGCTGAGAGGAGCACCGAGCCACCATGCACAGCACACTCTTCGCGCACGTCCCGGTCCCGTCGACCGGGCGCTACACCCTGCAGAACTCCCAGCTGCTCAAGGCCGAGATCGCCCAGGGCAGCGGTTCCGTCCTCGCCCGCCAGGGCGCGATGGTCGCCTTCGAGGGGCAGATCGACTTCCAGAGCCAGTACCGGAACAACAGCTGGCGCAATGTCCGCCAGATGACCGGCGAAGGCCTGGAACTCATGAAGTGCAAGGGCACCGGCCACGTCTACCTGGCCAACTTCGCCCAGCACATCCATGTCATGGAGGTCGGCCGCGGCATCACCGTCGACAGCAAGTCCGTCCTCGCCTTCGACTCCACCCTCGGTGTCGGCATCGTCGCCATCGACAGCGCCGTCGAGATCGCCGGGGCCGGCGCCTACAACCTGGAACTGAACGGCAGCGGCCAGGTCGCCCTGCTCACCTCCGGGGAGCCGCTCGTCCTGGAGGTCGGACCCGGCAAAAACGTGTGCGCGGACGCCGACGCCGTCATCGCCTGGTCCAGCTCGCTGCGCACCCAGCTCCAGGCCCCGACCTCCACCTCCGGGGTCTGGCGCCGCCGAGGCGCCACCGGCGAGGGCTGGGAGATGCAGTTCCAGGGCGAGGGCCATGTCCTGGTCCAGCCCAGCGAGCTGCTGCCGCCCACCCACCTGCGCGGTGGCCTGCTCGGCCTCGGCATGCGCGGCAACTCCCTCGGCGGCAGCCGCGCCTAGCGCGCCTGCGGCGCGCGGATCCGGCGTCAAACGCGTGAGGGCGGTCGGGCAGAGTCTCTGCCCGACCGCCCTCATAGGGCCGCCGTGCGTCAGAGCCGCGCCCGGGTCGCCTCCAGCAGCCGGACCACCGACTCGTCGGCCACCCCGGCCACCTCCTCGTACGCGAACCAGCGCAGGTCCAGAGATTCCTCGCTGATCGCCGCCACTGCCTCGGCCGGAGCCAGCGCCGCGTACTGCACGTCCAGGTGCCAGTTGCACGGCGACGGGATCGGATGCCGGTCCAGCCGCACCGGGCCGCCCGGCAGCAGCGCCAGCCCGGACACGATCCCCGACTCCTCCCGGGCCTCGCGCAGCGCCACCTCCGCCAGCGTCGCGTCACCGGGCTCGCAGTGCCCGCCCATCTGCAGCCACATGCCCAGCTTCTTGTGCAGGGTCAGCAGCACCCGCCCGCGGGACGGGTCGATCACCAGCGCGCTGGCGGTGATGTGCCCGGCCGTGCAGGGCTTGTACAGCCCGTCCGGGTGGGCCGCCAGGTGCTCCAGGTAGACATCGCGCAGCTCGGGCTGGCCCTCGTACCCCTTCAGAACCAGGACCGCGTCGTCGTACAGGCTCACTTCTTGTCTTCGCCTTCCTCGTTGCGCTTCTCGGCGGCCTCGCCGAGCATCTTGTCGATCTCCGAGAAGTCCAGCTGCTCGCGGTGGACGAACCCGTCCGGGTCGTCCAGGTCCGAGGCGGTCGGCAGCATGTCCGGGTGCTCCCACAGCCCGTCGCGGCCGTCCACCCCGCGCGCGTCGGTGAGCGAGGCCCACAGCCGCGAGGCGTCCCGCAGCCGGCGCGGACGCAGCTCCAGACCGATCAGCGTGGCGAAGGTCTGCTCCGCCGGACCACCCGTGGCACGCCGCCGGCGCAGGGTCTCGCGCAGCGCGTCCGCCGAGGTCAGCCGCGGCTTGGCAGCCTCGTGGACCACCGCGTCCACCCAGCCCTCGACCAGCGCGAGCGCCGTCTCCAGCCGGGCCAGCGCCGCCTTCTGCTCCGGGGTGTCCTGCGGCTGGAACATGCCGCCCTGCAGGGCTTCCTGCAGCTGCTCCGGGTTCGACGGGTCGAGCTGGCCGACCACGTCCTCCAGCTTCGAGGTGTCCACCTTGATGCCGCGGGCATAGCCCTCGACCGCGCCGAACAGGTGCGAGCGCAGCCACGGCACATGGGCGAAGAGGCGGGCGTGCGCGGCCTCGCGCAGCGCCAGGTACAGCCGGACCTCGTCCGACGGAACGCCCAGGTCCTTGCCGAAGGCCTCGATGTTCAGCGGCAGCAGGGCGGCCTTGCCGACCGGCCCCAGCGGCAGACCCACATCGGTCGAGCCGACGACCTCACCGGCGAGCACCCCCACGGCCTGGCCGATCTGCTGCCCGAACATGGCCCCGCCCATGGAGCGCATCATGCCGAGCAGCGGGCCCGCCATGGCCTGCATCTCCTCGGGCAGCACCTGGCCCATGGCCGCGCCGACCCGCTCGGCGACCGGGTCGACGAGCTCCTTCCACACCGGCAGGGTCGCCTCGACCCACTCGGCGCGGCTCCACGCCACCGCCGTGCCGGCGCCGGACGGCAGCGAGGTCACGCTGTCCAGCCACAGGTCGGCCAGCCGCACCGCCTCCTCGACGGCCGCCTTCTCGGCGACGCCGACGCTGCTGTCCTTGACCCCGTCGGCAGTGCCCTGGGCCACGGTCTGGCGCGCCACGTCCTTGGCCATGTCCCAGTTCACCGGGCCGCCCTCGTAGCTGAGCATCTGCCCGAGCTGCTGGAACGCGGCGCCGAGATCGTTCGGATTCATGGAGCCGAACATCGCGGCGAACGGGTTGTCCGCGCCGCCGGGCAGACCGGCCCCGCCGAACCCGAACGGATTCGCCGGGCCGCCCTGGCCACCGGCCTGGCCGCCCTGATCGCCCTTCTTCTTGCCCTCGTCGCCGTTGTCCGGCTCCTCCGGCGGAAGGCCGAATCCGAATGGGGTGTCACTCACGGGTTTCCTCGGCTCGTAGGGCCGCCGGCTCGGGCCGGCGGGCAATGGTCCGACAACACCACCCAGCGTAGACACCACACCCGCTTCCGGGCTCGGTGCTCCGCCGGCTCCTGGGCTGCGGCAGGATGGACGTCACCTGGTAGGTACGCGTCAGGACGCGCCCCTACTGAAGACAACCGCTGGAGACGCCCGGTGAGTTCCCCAGATCCGCAGGTTCGAGCGCCGCACGACGGCGAAAGCCGGCCCGAACGGGCCGACGCCGGCGAAGTCGCCGGCGGCGTTCGCCGGCCGCGAAACCCGGCCGTGCGAGGCCCCGTCGTGGCCGTGACCGGTGCCGCCGGCGGGGTCGGTGCCGCACTGGTGGCCCGGCTCGCGGCCTCCGACGAGGTCAAGCAGGTCGTGGCCATCGACGAGCGCCGCGGTGACTGCGCGGCGGCGCAGTGGCACGTCCTGGACGTCCGGGACCCTGCGATCGCCGACAAGCTGCGGGGCGCGGACGTGGTGGTCCACCTGGCGCTGGACCTGGATCTGGAGACGGATTCCGCGGCCCGTACCGCGTACAACGTACGCGGAACCCAGACCGTGCTGACGGCCGCCGCGGCGGCCGGGGTGCGGCGGGTGGTGCTGTGCACCTCGGCGATGGTCTACGGCGCCCTGCCCGACAACGACATTCCGCTTTCCGAGGACTCCGAGCTGCGGGCCACCGCGGAGGCGACCGGTGTCGGGGACCTGCTGGAGATCGAGCGGCTGGGCCGGCGGGCGCCGCGGGCGCACCCCGGGCTGAACGTGACCGTGGTCCGGCCGGCCGTCCTGGTCGGCGGCACCGACACCGCACTGACCCGGTATTTCGAGTCCCCGCGCCTGCTGGTGGTCGCGGGCTCCCGGCCGACCTGGCAGTTCTGCCATGTCGACGACCTGGTGTCGGCGCTGGAGTACGCGGCGCTGGAGAAGGTCGACGGCGAGCTGGCGGTCGGCTGCGAGGGGTGGCTGGAGCAGGAGGAGGTCGAGGAGCTGAGCGGCATCCGGCGCATGGAGCTGCCGTCCGCGGTGGCGCTGGGCGCGGCGGCCCGGCTGCACCGGATCGGCCTCACTCCGTCCCCGGCCGGGGACCTGGCCTACACCATGCATCCGTGGGTGGTCAGCGTGAGCCGGCTGCATGCGGCGGGCTGGCGGCCCCGCTGGACCAACGAGGAGGTGCTGGCCGAGCTGCTCCAGGAGGTCGCCGGCCGGCACACGGTCGCCGGCCGCCGGCTGGGCCGCAAGGACGCGACGGCCGCGGGCGCGGCGGGGGCGACGGTGGCGCTGCTGGGCGCGGCGGCGGTAGTCCGCCGAGCCCGCCGCCGCCGCGGCCTCTGACCCCCACGCCGCCACCCCCGCCCCTCTCCCAGCCTCCGCCCGGCACCCGGCCCCGTGCCTGCGCCCTGCCGGGCACCCGGGCTCCGCCCGGCACTGCTTCTGGGCCTGCGCCCCGCAGCCCGGTACTGCCCCTGGGCTGCGCCCACGTGCGCCCAGGTTCGCGGGCTCTGCCCGGCAACTTCCCGGGGCTGCGCCCCGTACCCCGGGCCCGGGCTTCGCCCGGCACGCTCTCAGGGCTGCGCCCTGCACCCGCCGGGGGCCCGGCACTGCTTCTGGGGCTGCGCCCCTACCCCGCGCCCGGGGGTGCCCGCCGTCGGTGGGGGCCCAGGCCTGTAGGAGGCTCCCAAGGGAGGGGGGTCGGGACGGGTGATTCGGGTATTCCGCCGCGTCAGCGGCGTAGTGCACGATGAACGTATGGCACCGCACTTCGACCACCCCGGCGAGCAGGCCGCATCCGACCCGATCCGGCTGCTCGAGATCCGTGACACCCCGCTCTCGCTCGACGAGGTCTTCCGGGCCGTCGGCGACGATTCCACAGGTGGCACGGCCCTTTTCGTCGGCACGGTGCGCAACCACGATGGCGGGGCGGACGTCGATGCGCTCGGCTACTCGTGCCACCCGACGGCCGAGGCCGAGATGCGCCGCGTGGCCGAGCGGGTCGTGGCCAAGTACCCCGTGCGTGCCCTCGCCGCCGTCCACCGCATCGGCGACCTGAGCGTCGGCGATCTCGCCGTCGTCGTCGCCGTCTCCTGCCCGCACCGCGGCGAGGCCTTCGAGGCCTGCCGGATGCTGATCGACGACCTCAAGCACGAGGTCCCCATCTGGAAGCACCAGACCTTCTCCGACGGCACCGAGGAGTGGGTCGGCGCCTGCTGAAGGCCTGCCGCAGGCCGCCTGGAATTCTGCTGAAACCGCCCATTCGGCCGCACAACACGCCCTCGATTTGCGTAACCCCGCCCCGGGCACGAGCGTTGTGGACACCAACAGCTCGTACTCGGGGTAGGGAGGCACGGAATGGCATCGCTGGCCTGGCTGCTGATTCCGCTTTTCGCCGCAATAGGTGCTGCCATGTGGGGCAGCTGGGCGGCCCGTGACCGCACCCAGGGTGACATATCCGAGCTCGCGGGCTACGCGAGATTCCGCGAGGTGATGGACAAGGCCGATCGTTCCGGCCAGTCCGCCGAGCACTCCGGAGCGCACTCCGGTTCCGATCACCTCTGATCACCTCTGACCGTACGGATGCGAGCGCTGCCGGCCGGTTCCTTACCGGGCCCGTACGGACCGGCCCCGGGGGCCGCCCCACAGGTGCTTCCCGTACTGTCGTTCCATGCCACGCCGCACCGCGACGATGCTCGCCTCCACGCTCATGCTGTTCGCGCTGCTCTGCGCAGGGGTGTTCATCAAGGTCCCGTACTCGGAGATGAGCCCGGGACCGACCTTCAACACGCTGGGCGAGGCCGACGGCGAGGCCGTCCTGCAGATCTCGGGCCGGAAGACCTACCCCACCAGCGGGCACCTCAACATGACGACCGTGCGGGTCACCAGCGCCGAGTACGACATGAACCTGCTGGAAGCGGTCTACGGCTGGGCCGCCACGGACAACATCGTCGTCCCGCACGAGAACCTCTACCCGCACGGCAAGACGGACGAGCAGTCCACGCAGGAGAACGCCGAGGAGTTCAGCCAGTCGCAGGAGAGCGCCAAGGTGGCGGCCCTCAAGCAGCTCGGCATCCCGGTCACCGCGCGTGTTGCCGTCTTCACGGTGGTCAAGGGCAGCCCGGCCGAGGGCAAGCTGCACGCCGGAGACGTGATCAAGGCCGTGGACGGCACCCCGGTGAAGGCCCCCGACGATGTGGCCAAGCTCGTCACCCGGCACAAGGCCGGCGAGAAGGTCGAGTTCACGATCGTCCCGGCCAAGGAGGCCGCTGCCGCCGAGAAGGCCGGCAAGGAGCCCGAAGGCAGCGAGAAGGTGGAGATCACCACCGCCCCCGCCGAGGGCGACGGGCACGCCATCGTCGGAATCCGGGCGGAGACCGACCACACCTTCCCGTTCGGCATCGACATCAAGCTCACCGACGTCGGCGGCCCGAGCGCGGGCCTGATGTTCGCCCTCGGCATCGTCGACAAGCTCACCCCGCAGGACCTCACCGGCGGAAAGTTCGTCGCGGGCACCGGCACCATCGACGATGCCGGCAAGGTCGGGCCCATCGGCGGCATCCAGATGAAGACCATCGGGGCCCGGAAGGCCGGGGCCCAGTACTTCCTGACCCCGGCCGACAACTGCGCCTCCGCCGTGAAGAACGTCCCCGAGGGCCTCACCCTGGTCAAGGTGGACACCATCGACGACGCCACGAAGTCCCTGGAGAAGATCAGCAAGGGGGACACGGCCGCGCTGCCGCAGTGCACCGCGAAGTGAGTGCCGCGAAGTGAGTGCCGCGAAGTGAGTGCGCGGCCCGCCCCGGTCCCCGGCTAGGCGAAGGTCGCCGCCAGTGCCTCGGCCAAGCCCGGCACCAGACCGGCCCCGGTCAGCACCTCGCTCGCCGAGTCCTTCTCCCGCAGCCGTACGGCCGACTCCCGCGAGCCGTCCCGCAGCACCGCCACGGTGAGCCGGACCTCCTGCCGCTCCGGGTGCCCGGCGACCCACTTGGCCAGCTGCTTCTCGCTCAGGCCGGTCGGCACGGCGGCCTCCGCGGACGGCGGCAGCATCAGCCGCTCCACGGTCAGCGCGCAGCCGACGACCGAGTCGGGCCAGGCGATCGTGCCGAGGAACTTGTCCAGCGGGGTCCCGGCCGGCAGCTCGTCCTGCTCGATGGGGGTGTACTGGGCCTTGCCCGCATCGTCCTGGTCCAGGCCGAGCTGGGTGGCCAGCCGCGGCTCCTGCTTGCGCAGCCGGGCGGTGTCGACGAGGGCGAAGAGACGGGCCGGCCGGTCCCAGCCGAGGCCGGCGGCGTACTCGTCGATTTCGAGGCAGGCACGGGTCAGGGGGCTGGCCGCCATGGGGGTGCCGGAGGAGGAAAGGTTGGACATGGACAACATCCTGCCTCCTTTCCACCGGATATCGGGAACTGACTAAAGCCTCAGTAAGTTCAATGAGTGGGCTCTACGATCGGGGCCCCGACCAGATAACAGCGACTTCGAGGTGCGCACCTTGGCTTTCCAGATGCCGGACCGCGGCGGAGGCCCCTCCGGGCCACGGATCAGAGTCGGCCGCCCGTCCCGGCGAGCCCGCACTCTCCTCATGACCTTGGGCGTACTGGCCGTCCTGGCCATGCTCTTCATCATGTTCGCGGGCTTCTGGACCGACTGGCTCTGGTACCGCTCGGTCAATTACTCGACCGTGTTCACGACCACCCTGTGGACCAAGATCGGCCTGTTCGCCGTCTTCGGACTGCTGATGGCCGGCGCTGTCGGGTTCAACATCTGGTTGGCCCACCGGCTGAGGCCGCCGCTGGCCGCGATGTCGATGGAGCAGCAGAGCCTCGACCGCTACCGGATGAGCATCGCCCCGTACAAGAAGTGGCTGCTCCTCGGGATCTCCGTGCTGGTCGGCCTTATCGCCGGGGCCTCGGCGGCGGGCCAGTGGAAGACCTGGCTGATGTGGGTCAACGGGGTGCCCTTCGGGCAGAAGGACCCCCAGTTCAACCTGGACGTGTCGTTCTACGCCTTCAACCTGCCCTGGTACCGCTTCCTGCTGGGCTTCGGCTTCGCGGCCATCGTGCTGTCGCTGATCGCCGCCGCCGTCGTCCACTACCTGTACGGCGGCCTGCGCGTGACCAGCCCGGGGGCCAGGGCCACCGCCGCGGCCACCGGCCACCTGTCGGTGCTGCTCGGCCTCTTCGTCAGCCTCAAGGCCATCGCCTACTGGCTGGACCGGTACGGGCTCGCCGTGAAGTCCAGCGACTTCAAGGCCTCGGACAACTGGACCGGCCTGCGGTACGTGGACGCCAACGCCTACCTGCCGGCCAAGACCATCCTCTTCTGCATCGCCGCGATCTGTGCCGCGCTGTTCTTCGCGACGCTGTGGCGCCGCACCTGGCAGCTGCCGGTGATCGGCTTCGGCCTGATGGTGCTCTCGGCGATCCTGATCGGCGGGCTGTACCCGGCCATCGTGCAGAAGTTCCAGGTCCAGCCGAACGAGCAGGCCAAGGAATCCCCGTACGTCGAGAAGAACATCAAGGCGACGCGTGACGCCTACGGCATCGACAAGACGGAAGTCACGGACTATCCGGGCGCACCGGACCCCAAGGCGGACAAGAACAAGCTCCGCCAGGACGCCAACACCACGGCCAGCATCCGGCTGCTCGACCCGAACATCGTCTCCCCGGCCTTCCAGCAGCTCCAGCAGAACAAGGGCTACTACGGCTTCCCGTCCACGCTGGCGGTCGACCGGTACAAGGACCAGGACACCGTCATCGGTCTCCGCGAGCTCAACCTCGCGGGCATCCCGAAGAACAACTGGATCAACGACCACTTCCGCTACACGCACGGCTTCGGCGTCGTGGCGGCCAAGGGCACCGAGGTCACCGCGGACGGCACGCCCGTGTTCACCGAGTCCGGTCTGCCGTCCACCGGCGACCTCGGGACGTACGAGCAGCGGATCTACTACGGCGAGCAGACGAAGCAGTACTCCATCGTCGGCGGTCCGCAGAAGGAGCTCGACTACGCCGACGACAAGGGTGAGAAGGAGACCACCTACAAGGGCGACAGCGGTGTGAGCCTGGGCAACCCGATCAACCGGGCCGCCTACGCCCTGGCCTTCAGCGAGCCGCAGATCCTCTACTCCGGAGCGATCGGCGAGGGTTCGAAGATCCTCTACCACCGCACGCCCAAGGAGCGGGTCGAGGCGGTCGCGCCCTGGCTGACGATCGACGGCGCCGCGTACCCGGCGGTGATAGACGGCCGGATCCAGTGGATCGTGGACGCCTACACCACCAGCAACGGCTACCCGTACGCCTCCCGTACGACGCTCGGCGACACCACGGCGGACTCGCTGACCAACTCACAGCGCGCGGTCGTTGCGCAGGAGAACCAGGTCAACTACATCCGGAACTCCGTGAAGGCCACGGTCGACGCCTACGACGGCACGGTGAAGCTGTACCAGTGGGACGGCCAGGACCCGGTCCTCAAGACGTGGATGAAGGCGTTCCCCGGCACGGTGAAGGCCAAGAAGGAGATCCCGCAGGCGCTGATGGACCACCTGCGGTACCCGCAGGACCTGTTCAAGGTGCAGCGTGAGCTCCTGACCCGCTACCACGTCACGGACCCGCAGACCTTCCTCAGCGGCAGCGAGGTCTGGGCGGTGCCGGACGACCCGACCAACAAGGAGGGGAATGCGGTTCCGCCGTACTACCTCTCCCTGAAGATGCCGGAGCAGAAGGAGAAGGACCAGGTCTTCTCGCTCACCACGACGTTCACACCGAACGGGCGGGACAACCTGAGCGCCTTCATGGCGGTCAACGCCGATCCGGGCACCCCCGACTACGGCAAGATCAGAGTGCTGAAGCTGCCCACCGCGAACCCGGTGGACGGACCGAAGCTGGTGCAGGCCAAGTTCAACTCCAAACCGGAGATCGCCCAGGAGATCAACATCCTGAGCCGCGGCGACTCGCAGGTGGAGTACGGCAACCTGCTGACGGTCCCGCTCGACAAGGGGATGCTCTACGTCGAGCCGGTGTACGTGCGCGGTGGCGGCCTCAAGTACCCGCTGCTGAAGAAGGTCCTCGTGACCTACGGGGAGCGGACCGCCTTCGAGAACACCTTGGAGAAGGCGCTGAACGTGGTCTTCGGGGCCGAGGCGCCGACCACGCCCACCCCGCCGACCACCCCGCCCGGCGACGGCACCGCGCAGCCGCCACCGCAGGACCCGACGGTCAAGCAGGCACTCGCGGACGCCCAGAAGGCGATCGAGGATGCCGACAAGGCCATGAAGGCCGGCGACTGGACGGCCTACGGAAAGGCTCAGGACGAGCTCGAGGCCGCGCTGAAGCGGGCGGTCGAGGCGGAGGCGAAGGCGCAGGCGCCGAAGCCGGCCGGCGGCTAGCCCGCAACTCTGGGGACAGGAGAAGTTCCGCGTCGTGATACTGTGGTTTCACCGACGCGGGGTGGAGCAGCTCGGTAGCTCGCTGGGCTCATAACCCAGAGGTCGCAGGTTCAAATCCTGTCCCCGCTACTGAAAAACGAAGGCCCGGATCCTTGGGATCCGGGCCTTCGTCATGTCTTGTTGCACGCACTCGCGTGTCCGTACGGGTGAGTTGTCGGTGGCTCGTGTTTGACTTGTCACTCTGTGGGCATGTCGACAAAACGCTGAAGTGACCTCACTGGCTGCGACATACCAGGTGTACGCGGGTAGCAGGTGATGCGACGATGGGATTTATGGGGGACGGGTCAACTCTGCTGGAGACAGGGCGGTTTGTGCGGACGGAGACCGAAGAGGGCACGGAAGGCACCGGGGTGGCACAGTCGGCCGCGGCCGAGGACACGGAGACCGCACTGACCGATGCGGTGGCCGTGGCCGAGGTGTTCGCCGAGCCCGATGCGGAGCCGGCCGGTGATGCCGAGCTGGAGGCCAGGCACCGGGGGCCCGCCGACAAGGGCGACCCGGGTGCCATGAGCGTGCTCGGCGCGCTGCTGCTGCGCCGGGGAGACCTGGACGGGGCCGAGCCCTACCTGCGGGGGGCCACCGGCGAGGGGGACCGGGCCGCCGCCAACAACCTCGGTGTGCTGCTGCACCAGCGCGGGTACCCGGAAGAGGCCGCCGGCTGGTGGCGGGTCGCCGCCGTCGCCGGATCCGCCCCCGCCGCGCACGCGCTGGGCCGGTACTACCGCGAGCGCGGCGACGAGCCCGCCGCCGAGTACTGGCTGCGGCAGGCCGCCGAATCCGGGCACGCGCTCGGCGCGTACGGGCTGGCCGACCTGCTGGAGCACCGCGGCGACGAGGGTGCCGAGCGCTGGCTGCGGGCTGCCGCCGAGCAGGGCCACCGGGAGGCCGCGTACCGGCTCGCCCGGGCTCTGCGCCGCCGCGAGCCCGCCGAGGCCGAGGCCTGGTACCGGCAGGCCGCCGCGCGCGGCCACCGCCGGGCGGCCCTGCACCTGGGCACCCTGCTGGAGGCCCGCGGCGAGCTCAAGGAGGCCGGGCGCTGGTACCTGACCTCCGCCAAGCAGGGCGAGGCCCGGGCGGCCTGCGCCCTGGGCTTCCTGCTGCGCGACGCCGGGGACGAGGACAGCGCCGCCGCCTGGTGGCACCGGGCCGCCCAGGACGGCGACGGCAACGCCGCCAATGCGCTCGGCGCGCTGCACGCGGCTCGCGGCGAGACCCAGACGGCCGAGAAGTGGTACCGGGCCGCCATGGACGCCGGCGACCACAACGGGGCCTACAACCTCGCGCTGCTGTGCGCGGCGCAGGAGCGGACCGCACAGGCGGAGCAGTTCTACCGGCGGGCCGCCTACGCCGGCCACCGCGAGGCGGCCAACGCGCTGGCCATCCTGCTGCTCCAGGGCGGGGACGCGGCCGGCGCCGAGCCGTGGTTCTCCAAGGCGGCCGAGGCGGGCAGCGTGGACGCGGCCTTCAACCTGGGCATCCTGTTCGCCAGCCGGGACGAGGACCGCACCGCGCTCAAGTGGTACGAGCGGGCGGCCTCGGCCGGCCACACCGATGCGGCCCTCCAGGTCGGCATCGCGCTGGTCCGGGACGGGGAGGAGCGGGCCGCCGAGCGCCACCTGCGGTGTGCGGCGGGCGGCGGCAGCGCGGAGGCGGCCTTCCGGCTGGCCTCCCTCCTGGAGTCGCTGGCCCCGCCGCCGGAGCCGCCGGCGCTGGGCGAGCCGGTGGCGGCGCCGCGCAGCGAGAGCGAGGAGTGGTACGGGCGGGCCGCCGAGCAGGGGCACCGGCGTGCCCAGGTGCGGGTCGGCATGCTGGCGGCGGGCCGCGGCGATCTCGGCACGGCCGCCCGCTGGTACCGGGAGGCGGCCGAGGCCGGCTCCCGCAACGGCGCGTTCAACCTGGGCCTGCTGCTGGCCCGGGAGGGCGCCGAGCCGGAGGCCGCGCTGTGGTGGACCCGGGCGGCGGTGGCCGGCCACGGCCGGGCCGCACTCCGGCTGGGCCTGCTGGCGGCCCGGCACGGGGACCTCACGGAGGCCCAGAAGTGGTGCGCCCGAGCCATGGAACTGGGCCCCGCGGAAGTCTCCCAGCGAGCGGCGAAACTGCGCGAGGCCCTGGCGGAGGAACTCTCCGCGTAAGAGCGGGCCCCCTCAGCGGGCCCCTCAGCGGGCCGCCGGAGTGGGCAGGGTGCCCGGGTCGTGGGTGTAGAGCCAGGCCATGGAGCGTTCGTAGCCGTAGCGCAGCGCCCATGGCAGCAGCGCGTCGTTGATGCGGCGGCGCAGTGGGCCGGGGGTCTTCGCGTCGCGGTTGTCCGCCGCGGCGCGGAGCATCCGGGCGATCCGCGGGCGGCGCTCGGCGTCGTACGCGGCGAGACCCGCCGCCACCGACGGGGCCACCGCCACGCACCGGGCCAGCGCGAGTGCGTCCTCGATGGCCATCGACGCACCCTGCCCCGCACCGACGGGGTGGGCGGCGTCCCCGATCAGGACGGTCCGCGCGTCGTGCCGGACCGGGACCTCCGGCAGCTTGTGCATCAGCGTCGGGCGGTGCAGCTCCGTCGCGGCGGCGAGCAGGGCGGCCGGACCCGGCTCGTGGCGGAACAGCCCGGCGAGCGAGGACAGGGACACCGCACCGAGGTCCGGCGGCCGGGGCGAGGCGACCTGGGCCGACCACCAGACCTTCCCGTCGGGCGTCGGCACGTACAGGAACGCGCCGGCCCGGGCGAACACCATGTGGAAGGTGGCCGAGGGCAGCCCGATGTCCGGCGACACGCCGGAGGCGCTGTAGAGGCCCGCGTACGCCGGCACCGGCGCCGCCGGGTCCAGCGCCGTACGGGTGGCCGACCAGATGCCGTCCGCCCCGACGACCAGGTCCGCATCCGGGTCCGCCTCGGCGGGGGAGCCGAGCCGGTGGCCGGTGACGATCCGCGCGCCCGAACGCTCGGCCTCCGCGCGCAGCACCTCCACCAGGCGCCCCCGGGCCACGGTCACGCTGCGCATGCCCTCGGAGGACAGCCGGCCGCGCGGCACCACGCCCAGGGTCCGCCCCGCCGAGGACACCATCGCCAGGTCCGCCACCTCGAAGCCGGCCTCCCGGACGGCGTCGCCGCACTGGAGCGCGTCCAGTGCGCGCAGCCCGTTGACGGCCAGGCTGAGGAACGAGCCCACCTGGCCGGCGGGGTCCTCGTACGCCTCGTGGACCGTGACCTCCGCGCCGATCCGGCGCAGTGCGATGGCACTCGCGGCGCCCGCGACCCCGCCGCCGATGACTGTCACACGCATGGTGGTCCTCCCGCTCATTCGACTGCACGCTGAATGCTGATTCACTGAATCTAGATTCGGTGAACTTGCGCTCAGTATGATGGGGCCCTACGGCAGGCGCAACCGGTGAAGGGGATTCGTGTGGGAGTGCGCAAGGAGCGGGCGGCCGGTACCGAGGCGGCGCTCAAGGAGGCCGCGCGGCGGCTGTTCCTGGAGCGCGGCTACCCGAACACGAAGATCACCGACATCACCAAGGCCGCCGGCCGGTCCACCGGCTCCTTCTACGAGCACTTCGCGAGCAAGGACGAGCTGCTCCAGGCCCTGATGGCGGACATGGGCGCACAGGCGGACGCGGCCGTGGCCGCCGAGGGGCATCCGCGGGAGCACGATCTCGCCGACCTCGAGCAGCTGCGTACCCATGTGGCCGCTGCCTGGGACGTCTTCCGGGACCACCTGCCGGTGGTGGTGGCACTCTTCCAGCGGTCGATGGCCGAACCGCCCGGCTCCCGGCAGGCCTGGGAGGGCCTGACCGCGGAGACCGCGCCGCTGCGCGAGCACCTGGAGTACATGCGCGAACGTGGCCGGGAGCTGCCGGGGGATCCGGAGCTGGTGGCCGCGGCGATCGGCGCCATGATCTCGATGCTCGGCTACGCCGCTCTGACCGCGGGGGAGGACCGGCCCGAGATGGTCGACACGCTCACCGCCCTGCTCCATCGAGGTCTGGCGGGGCGCGCCGGTTAATGGATTTGCGCTGGTCGGGTGGCTTCACGTAACGTTGGGTTTACCGACGCGGGGTGGAGCAGCTCGGTAGCTCGCTGGGCTCATAACCCAGAGGTCGCAGGTTCAAATCCTGTCCCCGCTACCAAGTGCTCAAGGCCCGGATCCCATGGATCCGGGCCTTGAGTCGTTTATGGGTACGGGAGCCGTGCGCCGGGTTCACCGGGCAATCCGGCCCCGGGGGCGCCCCCGAACTACGCGCCGGCGCAGTTCGGGCAGATCCCCCGGTACGTGACCTCCACGCCCTCGACCGTGAAGCCGAAGCGCTCCGAGTCGGGCAGGTCGGCCAGCGGGTTGCCCGCCGGGTGGACATCGCGGATCGCGCCGCACCGGGCGCAGACCAGGTGCTGGTGGGGCCGGTGCGCATTGGGGTCGTACCGCTTGGCGCGGCGGTCCGTGGAAACTTCCAGGACCTCGCCGAGGGATACGAGCTCGCCCAGCGTGTTGTAGACGGTCGCGCGGGAGATCTCCGGCAGTTTGGCCACTGCACGCGCGTGCACCTCGTCGGCCGTCAGGTGAACGTGGTCACCGTCGAGCACCTCGGCCACGACGCGCCGCTGTGCGGTCATGCGCCAGCCGCGTCCGCGAAGTCGTTCCAGCAGGTCACTCATAGAGGCCAGCCTAACAGCGAGGGGATCCGGGTTGGATACAGGTAAAGATCACGAACCAGTTCGGACTTGGATGCTTACTTGACTTAGACAAAGTCCATCGTAGGATCGGTTGCGGCAAACGCCAAGGACAGGACTGGCAGGAAAGACGCAGGAGGCGCACGTGACGCAGGGACCGCTCACCACGGAGGCCGGAGCTCCGGTCGCCGACAACCAGAACAGCGAGACGGCGGGTGTCGGCGGTCCGGTCCTGGTGCAGGACCAGCTGCTGCTCGAGAAGCTCGCGCACTTCAACCGCGAGCGCATCCCGGAGCGCGTGGTGCACGCCCGCGGCGCCGGCGCGTACGGCACCTTCACCCTCACCCGTGACGTCTCGCAGTGGACCCGGGCGAAGTTCCTCTCCGAGGTCGGCAAGCAGACCGAGACCTTCCTGCGCTTCTCCACCGTCGCGGGCAACCTCGGTGCGGCCGACGCGGTGCGCGACCCCCGCGGCTGGGCGCTGAAGTTCTACACCGAAGAGGGCAACTACGACCTCGTCGGCAACAACACCCCGGTGTTCTTCATCAAGGACGCCATCAAGTTCCCGGACTTCATCCACACCCAGAAGCGCGACCCGTACACCGGCTCGCAGGAAGCCGACAACGTGTGGGACTTCTGGGGCCTGAGCCCCGAGTCCACCCACCAGGTGACCTGGCTGTTCGGCGACCGCGGCATCCCGGCGTCCTACCGCCACATGAACGGCTACGGCTCGCACACGTTCCAGTGGAACAACGAGGCCGGCGACGTCTTCTGGGTCAAGTACCACTTCAAGACCGACCAGGGCATCAAGAACCTCACCCAGGCCGAGGCCAACAAGCTCGCCGGTGAGGACCCCGACTCCCACCAGCGCGACCTGCGCGAGTCCATCGAGCGCGGCGAGTTCCCGACCTGGACGGTGCAGGTCCAGATCATGCCGGCGGCCGAGGCGGCCGAGTACCGCTTCAACCCGTTCGACCTCACCAAGGTGTGGCCGCACGAGGACTACCCGCCGATCGAGATCGGCAAGCTGGAGCTCAACCGCAACCCGGAGAACGTCTTCGCCGAGGTCGAGCAGAGCATCTTCAGCCCGGCGCACTTCGTCCCCGGCATCGGTCCGTCCCCGGACAAGATGCTCCAGGGCCGGCTCTTCGCGTACGGCGACGCCCACCGCTACCGCGTCGGCATCAACGCCGACCACCTGCCGGTGAACCGCCCGCACGCCACCGAGGCACGCACCAACTCCCGTGACGGCTTCCTGTACGACGGCCGCCACAAGGGCGCGAAGAACTACGAGCCGAATTCCTTCGGCGGCCCCTTCCAGACCGACCGCCCGCTGTGGCAGTCCACCGCGGTCGCCGGCGGCACGGGCAACCACGCGGCCCCGGTCCACTCCGAGGACAGCGACTTCGTCCAGGCGGGCAACCTCTACCGCCTGATGTCCGAGGACGAGAAGGGCCGTCTGATCGAGAACCTGGCGGGCTTCATCGCCAAGGTCTCCCGTGACGACCTCGCCGAGCGCGCGATCAGCAACTTCCGCCAGGCGGACGGAGACTTCGGCAAGCGGCTCGACGCCGCGGTCCAGGCCCTGCGCGGCTGACGGCTGCTCCGCCGAGAGCCGTAGGGCCGGACCCGGTCAAGGGTTCGGCCCTACGGCCTTCTGTGCTCTTACGCTTCTACGCTTCTACGCGGCCACCGAGCGCCGCGCCGGCACCCAGCAGCGGATGATGTCGCGGACCGACACGATGCCGACCGGCCCGCCGTGCTCCAGCACGATCAGGTGCCGGAAGCCGCCGTGGGCCATGGCCTCGGCCGCCTCCTGGAGCGTGGCCTCCGGGGTGCAGAACACCACGTTGTTCGTGGTGTGCGCACCGACGGTCTCCCGGTCGGGGTCCTGCCCTGCGCCGATCGAGTTGAGGATGTCGCGCTCGGTCAGGATGCCGATGCCGCTGTGGTCGGGATCGAGGACGACGGCTGCGCCGATGCGGCGGCCGGACATGAGTCCGGCGGCCTGCCGGAGGGTGTGGGCGGGGCCGAGGGTGAGGATCACGGTGCTCATGGCGTCGCGGACGAGCAAGAGTGCCACCTCCTGGGGTGAGGTCCCCCGCTTCGGCGGAGCGCTTAGAGAATGGATTCACAAGCGCACAAGCGGAGGATTCTCAGATTCCCATGCCCACCCAGGGGCATCAAGGGGGCACGCTCGGTGAAAATCGCGCGCAGTCGTCGGCAGTCGCCGTCGGTTGCCGTCAGTTGCGCGGGCGGATGTACCCGAGCAGCTCCTCATGCAGCAGCCCGTTGGAAGCCGCGGCATTGCCGCCGTCCACCCCGTCCACCCCGTCCAGGCTGGTGAACCGGCCGCCCGCCTCCTGGACGACCACCGCGATCGCGGCCATGTCCCACAGGTTCAGCTCCGGCTCCGCGCACAGGTCCAGCGAGCCCTCGGCGACCATCATGTACGGCCAGAAGTCCCCGTAGCCACGGGTCCGCCAGCACGCCCGGGTCAGCTCCAGGAAGCCGGGCAGTCGGCCCTGCTCCTCCCAGCCGCTCAGCGAGGAGTACGCGAACGAGGCATCGGACATCGCCGCCACCTTCGAGACGCCGATCGGCGCCTCCTGGGCCAGACTGCCCCCGGCGAACGCGCCCGAGCCCTCGGCGGCCCACCAGCGGCGGCCCAGCGCAGGGGCGGACACCACACCGACCACCGGCCGGAACCGGCCGTTCTCGTCGGCCTCCATCAGGGAGATCAGAGTCGCCCAGACCGGCACGCCGCGGACGTAGTTCTTGGTGCCGTCGATCGGGTCGACCACCCAACGGCGCGGGCCGGTGCCGACCAGGCCGTACTCCTCGCCCAGGATGGCGTCCGCGGGCCGCGCCTCCTCGATCAGACGCCGGATCACCGCCTCCGTGGCGGTGTCGGCCTCGCTCACCGGAGTCATGTCCGGCTTGGTCTCCACCTTGAGGTCCAGGGCCTTGAAGCGGTCCATGGTGACCGCGTCGGCGGCGTCGGCGAGAGCGTGGGCGAGGCGCAGGTCATCGTCATACACGGGCATGGCCGAACAGTATCGGCAGCGTTCCGGCCGGACCACACAGGCTCTCTTGACAGTGCATGGCGGTCCGTCAACTCTGGCGGGAACAGCCAGCGGGAGGCGAGATGCCGGCAGCACGGGAGTCCTTGCTGGAGGCGGCCGGAGCGGCGCTGGCGGCGCGGCCCTGGCCGGACGTCCGGATGGTCGAGGTGGCCGCTGCCGCCGGGGTGTCCCGGCAGACCCTCTACAACGAGTTCGGCGACAAGGCGGGCCTGGGGCGGGCCATGGTCCGGCGCGAGACCGAGTGGTATCTGGCCGGAGTGGACCGGGCCCTGGCCGGTCCGGCGGGCTCCGCCGAGCGGCTGCTGGCCCTGGCCGACTGGATCGTCGGCGCGGCCCGCGCCCACCCCCTGCTCCGCGCACTCCTGACCGGCTGCTGGGCGCCGGAGCTGCCGGCGCCGGTGCCACGGCCCGGGCCCGGGGAGCTCGCCCGCGCGGTCTGCGAGCGCGCCGCGGCGGCGCTGGCCCCGGGCGGAGCCACCCCGCAGCGCTGCGAACTCGTGGTCCGGCTCGCCCTCTCGTACGTCATCGTCCCGGGCAAGGGCGATCAGTGGGAGGACCCGGAGAGCTGGAGGCCGATGACACCGACGATCACCAGGGTGATCGAGACGATCTTCAGGGTGGAGACCAGGTCACCGAGGAACACCATGCCGTAAATGGCCGTCCCGGCCGCCCCGATGCCCGTCCACACCGCATACGCCGGGCCGACGTCCAGCTTCTTGAGCGCCAGCGTCAGCAGGCCGAAGCTGCCGAGGGCGAAGCACGCGAAGGCGATCGTCGGCCACAGCCGGGTGAAACCGTGGGACAGCTTCAGGCAGACCGCGAATCCGGTCTCCAGGATTCCCGCGACCACGACCAGCAGCCACGCCATGTCGAATGCCTCCCCGCGTCATGTGACACGGTCAGACCTCGACCTCGCGCCACTTGGTGCGATTATGCATTTACCAGACATGGCGGTCGCCAAACGTGCGCCGGAGCCTCAGTCGACGTCAGCCGACGTCAGTCGCCTTCGCGCCGCTCCCGGGTCGCCAGCAGCCGCCGCAGCGAATACAGCCGGGCCGGGTCGGCGTGACCCGCCGCCACCCACTCGTCCAGCGCGCAGTCCTGCTCGTCGTGACTGCAGGCCCGCGGGCAGCCCTCCGTACCCTCCACCAGGTCCGGGAAGGCCAGGATCACCCGTGAGGGATCCACGTGGTGCAGGCCGAAGGACCGCACGCCCGGGGTGTCGATGACCCAGCCCTCCACACCCGGCAGCGGCAGGGCCAGCGCCGAGGTGGTGGTGTGCCGGCCGCGTCCGGTGACCGCGTTGACGTGCCCGGTCGCCCGCCGCCGGTCCGCCGCGACCAGCGAGTTCACCAAGGTGGTCTTGCCCACGCCCGAGTGCCCCACGAACGCGGTGATCCGGCCCGCCAGGCGCTCCCGCACCCGATCCGCCGCGTCCCCGCTCGCCAGCTCCTCGCGGTTGGTCACCACGTAGTTGACGCCCAGCGTGGCGTACGTCTCCAGCAGTTTGTCGGCCGAGGCCAGATCCGACTTGGTCAGCACCAGCAGCGGCTCCAGCCCCGCGTCGTACGCCGCAACCAGACAGCGGTCGATCATCCGCGGGCGCGGCTCCGGATCGGCGAGCGCCGTGACGATCGCCAGCTGGTCGGCATTGGCCACGACCACCCGCTCGTACGGATCGTCGTCGTCGGCGGTGCGGCGCAGCACCGAGGACCGCTCCTCGATCCGGACGATCCGCGCCAGGGTGTCCTTCTTGCCCGAGAGGTCGCCGACCAGCGACACCCGGTCGCCGACCACCGCGGCCTTCCGGCCCAGCTCCCGGGCCTTCATCGCCATGACCTTGCGGTCCTCCACCAGGCAGGTGAGCCGGCCCCGGTCCACGGTGAGGACGAACCCCTCGGCCGCGTCCTCGTGCTTCGGCCGGATGTTGGTCCGGGGCCGGTTGCCCTTGCGGTTGGGGCGGGCCCGGATGTCGTCCTCGTCGGTGTGCTTCCCGTACCGGCGCATGGCGCTACTCTCCAGCTCCCGAGAGCATGTCCGCCCACATCCTGGGGAAGTCCGGCAGGGTCTTCGCGGTGGTCGCCACGTTCTCGATCTGTACGCCCTCCACGGCCAGGCCGATCACCGCACCCGCGGTGGCCATCCGGTGGTCGTCGTAGGTGTGGAAGATCCCGCCGTGCAGCCGGCGCGGGCGGATGTGCAGACCGTCCGCGGTCTCGGTGACGTCGCCGCCGAGCTCGTTGATCTCCTTGGTGAGCGCCGCCAGCCGGTCGGTCTCGTGCAGCCGCAGGTGCTGCACCCCGCGCAGGGTCGACGGGGAGTCGGCCAGCGCGGCCACCGCGGCGATGCCCGGGGTCAGCTCGCCGACCTCGCCCAGGTCCACGTCGATGCCGTGGATCCGGCCGGTTCCGGTGAAGACCAGGCCCGCGTCGGTCAGCTCGCAGGAACCGCCCATCTCCGTGAAGATCTCCCGCAGCGCGTCACCGGGCTGGGTGGTCCGGCGCGGCCAGTCGGGGATGGTGACCGTACCGCCGGTGATCATCGCGGCGGCCAGGAACGGCTGCGCGTTCGACAGGTCCGGCTCCACCACCATGTCGCGGCCCAGCAGCGCGCCCGGCGCCACCCGCCACACGTCCTTCTCGCCGCCCGCCTCGGGGGTGTCCACCTGGGCGCCCGCGGCGCGCAGCATCTCCACCGTCATCCGGATGTGCGGCATCGAGGGCAGGTTGGTGCCCACGTGCCGGACCTCGACGCCCTGGTTGAACCGGGGCGCGGAGAGCAGCAGCGCGGAGACGAACTGGGAGGAGTTGGTGGCATCGATCTCGACCGTGCCGCCCTCCAGGGCCCCGCCGCCGTGCACGGTCAGGGGCAGTGCGCCCCGGCCGCCGTCGTCGATCCGGGCGCCCAGGGTGCGCAGTGCGGTGATGACCTGGCCCAGCGGCCGTTCGTACGACCGCGGGTCGCCGTCGAAGCGGATGTCGCCCGCGGCGAGGGTGGCGACCGGCGGCAGGAAGCGCATCACGGTGCCGGCGTTGCCGACGTCCACGGTCGCCGGGCCGTACAGCGCGGCCGGGATGATCCGCCAGGCCTCGCCGGAACCGGCCCCGCCGTCCGAGCTGGAGGAGACGGTCTCCTCGATGCCCACGCCGAGCGCCCGCAGGGCGTCCGACATCAGCTGCGAGTCGCGCGAGCGCAGCGGGCGGCGCACCCAGCCCGGCTCGGCGGCGAGCGCGGCCAGCACCAGAGCACGGTTGGTCACCGACTTCGACCCCGGCACGGTGACGGTGGCGCGGACGGCACCGTCGGCGAGCGGGGCGGGCCAGAGGGCGGGAGGCGCGGGGGTCTCGGTCATGGCCCTCACTTTAGTTGTTCGGGGCCGACCCCTCCGCGCTGCCCGACCGTACTCTCCAAGGTCGGGACAGCCCCGGACAGCCCTACAGGCCGAGCAGCCAGCGCCCGCCGCCGAGCAGGGAGCACAGCGACACCGTGTGGAACAGGAACAGCCACATCGCCGGCGGCACGTTCGTCAGCCGGGCCAGCTGGTCCGCGTCGGAGTCCGGCGCACCCCCGTGCCGCCGCTTGCCCTGGAGCTCGAACACCGGCCGGACCCCGCCCAGCAGCAGGAACCACACCGCCCCGTACGCGAACCCCGCCTGGACCTCGGACCCGGCCAGCCAGGACACCAGCAGGAACGTCCCGCCGGCCAGCACCACGGTCACCGCTCCGTATGCGTTCCGGATCATGGCCAGCATGGCCAGCAGCAGTGCGGTGGCCGCCCACAGCAGCAGGGTGATCCGGTGGGCGGACAGCAGCCAGGCGCCGCCCAGCCCCAGCAGCGAGGGCGCGGTGTACCCGGCGGCGGCCGTCAGGATCATTCCGATGCCGGTCGGCCGGCCCCGGCTCACCGTCAGCCCGCTGGTGTCCGAGTGCAGCCGGATGCCGTCCAGCCGACGGCCGGTCAGGATCGCGACCAGTCCGTGCCCGCCCTCGTGCGCGATGGTGATGGCGTTCCGGGACAGCCGCCACAGGCCGCGGGGCAGGACGACGGCCAGGGCGGCGGCCAAGGTGGCCAGCACCAGCCACTGCGCGGGCGCTTCCTGCAGGCCGGTGAGCCGGTCCCACAGGTCGGCCGCGCTCGTTATGTCCGTGTCCACGATGGTTCTCGGGCTCCTTGCGGTGGTGGTCGGGTGCCATGGCAGTGTGGCAGTCATGTGCGGACGCTATGCATCCAGTCGTAGGCCCGAGGACCTGGTGGGACTCTTCGGGGTCGAGAAATGGGAGCCGGAGGAGAGCCTGGCCCCCGACTACAACGTGGCCCCGACCAAGGAGGTCTACGTCGTACTCGACCGTCCTGTGAAAGACGCGCCGGACCCGCGTCCGGTTCGCCAGCTGCGGATCCTCAAATGGGGGCTGGTGCCCTCCTGGGCCAAGAACCCCGAGGGCGCCGCCCGGATGATCAACGCCCGGTCCGAGACCCTGCACGAGAAGCCCTCCTTCCGCCGGCCCTTCGCGCAGCGCCGCTGCATCATCCCCGCCGACGGCTACTACGAGTGGGTCACCGGCAGCGAGGAGCGGCAGCTGGAGGTCGAGGGGAAGAAGAAGCGGCCCCGCAAGCAGCCCTACTTCGTGCAGCCCGCCGACGGCTCGGTCTTCGCCATGGCCGGGATCTACGAGTTCTGGCGCGACCGGACCCTGCCCGACGAGCACCCGCTGGCCTGGTGGGTGACCTGCTCGGTGATCACCACCGAGGCGGAGGCCGGCCCGCTCGCGGTGGCCCCAGCCGAGGGCCCGGGCTCGCTCGCCGACATCCACCCCCGAATGCCGCTGATGCTCACCCCGGACCGCTGGGACCCCTGGCTGGACCCGGCGAACACCGATGTCGACGGCTCGCTGCGGGACCTGCTGGCGCCCCCGCCGGGCGGCCTGATGCGCGCCTACCCGGTGTCCACCGCCGTCAGCAACGTCCGCAACAACGGACCGGAGCTGCTTGCCGAGCTGGAGGCACCCGAAGAGGGCACCCTGTTCTGATGAGCATGCGCACCGATCCCACTGCCACCGAGACTGTCGACACCCCCGCCGGCGAAGCCCGGATCACCTGGCACACCGCGCCGCAGGCCCGCCTGGTGCTCGCCGTCAGCCACGGCGCCGGCGGCGGCATCGAGGCCCGGGACCTGCAGGCCCTGGCCGCCGCGCTGCCCGCCCGGGGCATCGCGGTGGCCCTGGTGGAGCAGCCCTGGCGGGTGGCCGGCAAGAAGGTCGCCGCCGCCCCCAAGGTGCTCGACGAAGGCTGGCGGGGACTCTGGCCGGCCCTGGCGGAGCCCGGGCTGCCGGTGGTGGCCGGCGGGCGCAGCGCCGGGGCCCGGGTGGCCTGCCGGACGGCGGCCGAACTGGGCGCGGCCGGGGTGCTCGCCCTGGCCTTCCCGCTGCACCCGCCGGGCCGGCCGGAGAAGTCCCGGGCCGAGGAGCTCACCGGGGCGGTGGCGGCCGGGGTGCCCGTCCTGGTGGTCCAGGGCGGCCGGGACCCCTTCGGCCGCCCCGAGGAGTTCCCGGAGGGTGCGTACGAGCTGGTGGAGGTGGCGGACGGGGACCACGGCCTGGCCGTGCCCAAGCGGGCGCAGCAGACCCAGGACGAGGCCCTCGCGCAGGTCACCGGGGCGGTGGCGGACTGGCTGGACCGGCTGCCGACCTGACATACGGGGGCGAGCGGATTTCGCCCGTGGCGGAGTTTTCCGAGCCGGGCCCCGCGGCCCGACGGGAATGCGCCGACCGGCCGCTTGGTTGTGCGGGGTGTCGAACGTACGCCACAGCCGGAGGAACAGGGAGCGCGCATGACCCAGGTCATCAGCCAGAACCGCCCGCAGGCCGCTGACCTGGCGGGGGGAACTGCCGGCGGGAGCTGGGGCCGGACGGTCCTGCCCGCGGCCAGGCATGCCTCCCTCCGGGCGGCGGATGGCCGGGATGGTCGACTATTCTCCGATTCGAGTGGGTCCGCATTCGGGTCCGCCACGCTGTCGGAGGAGGTGGGTCCTGTTACCGGGACCGACGAAGGCCAGACGGAGGAGACGACCGCGGAGCGCAACGCGCGCTTCGAACGCGACGCCCTCGGCTACCTCGACCAGATGTACTCCGCCGCGCTGCGTATGACGCGCAACCCGGCCGACGCCGAGGACCTGGTCCAGGAGACGTACGCGAAGGCGTACGCGTCCTTCCACCAGTTCCGCGAGGGCACCAACCTCAAGGCGTGGCTCTACCGCATCCTGACCAACACCTTCATCAACTCCTACCGCAAGAAGCAGCGCGAGCCCCAGCGCAGCGCCGCGGAGGAGATCGAGGACTGGCAGCTGGCGCGCGCCGAGTCGCACATGTCGACCGGACTGCGCTCCGCCGAATCGCAGGCGCTCGACCACCTGCCCGATTCGGACGTGAAGGAAGCGCTGCAGGCCATTCCGGAAGAGTTCCGCATCGCGGTCTATCTTGCCGACGTGGAAGGCTTTGCGTACAAGGAGATCGCGGACATCATGGGTACACCCATCGGTACAGTCATGTCGCGACTGCACCGTGGCCGCCGCCAACTCCGCGGAATGCTGGAGGACTATGCCCGTGAGCGCGGGCTGGTCCCCGCCGGCGCGGGAGAGTCGAACGATCGGAAAGGCTCGGGCTCATGAGCTGCGGAGAGCCGCACGAGACGGAGTGCTCTGAGGTCCTGGACCACCTTTATGAGTTCCTTGACCATGAGATGCCCGACAGTGACTGCACGAAGTTCGAAACGCACTTCGGCGAGTGCAATCCCTGTCTGGAGAAGTACGGCCTGGAACAGGCCGTGAAGAAGCTGGTGAAGCGCTGCTGCGGGTCGGACGACGTGCCGTCCGACCTGCGGTCCAAGGTGATGGGGCGGATCGAGCTGATCCGCTCCGGGCAGGCCGTGCCGGACGAGGACATCACCGCCGGTCCGGCCGCGCCGGGACCTGCCACCGGCTGAAAGCCCGACACCCGCCCCCGGGACGCCACTTCGTTCACTCGAAGGTGCTAATCCGGGGGACTCCGTGCGGCGCAAATACGAAAATGCGGCCCCCCGTCGGCGGGGCCGACCTATTCTCCCCCTTCGGTACCGGTGTGAATCGGTAACCGACTCGCTTGCTCGGGCGCCGGGGGAGGAGAACGCCAATGCGGGTACTTCCGCCGGGGGCACGGGTCTACCTCCTCGGTGCCGTCGCCGGGGCAATCGCCTGCCTCCTGCCCGCGCTCGCCGATCCCGGCGCGGTGCCCTGGCGGACCGTGGCCCTGCTCGGCGGGCTCTATCTCGGCTGTGAACTGGTCAAGGCCTGCCGACTGCCCGGCGGCCGGGTCCCCGAGGGCATCGGATCCTTCTTCCCCGTCGTCTTCGCCGCCGTCTTCCTGCTGCCCCCTTCCGCCGCCGCGCTCGCCGCCGTCCCGGGGGCGCTCACCGGACGGATCGAGCAACGGATCGAGCAACGACCGGCCGGCTTACGCCGGGTGTGGCACGCGGCGCAGCAGGCGACGGCCGCCTGGGCCGCCGGCCACATCTACGCGCTGCTCGGCGGTCCGGAGGCGCTCGCCGGATCCTCCCCTGCGGCCCGGGTGGCCGACTTCCCCCACGTGATGTTCCCCGCCGCCGCGGCGGCCCTGGCCTTCTGCCTGGTGCTCACCGCCCTCGACGGGGGGATCCTGGCCACCGCCGAGCGGCGGCCCGCCGCGACCGCCTGGCGCGGTCTGCCCGCCGGCACCGTCGCCCCGCACCTGGTGCACGGCCTGGCCGGCCTGATGATGGCCGTCATGTGGCGCAGCCCGTACGGTCCGCCGGCCGCGCTCGCCGTGCTGCTGCCGGTCTGGATCTCCTGCTGGGTCTTCGCCCAGTACCACCGCGAACGGGCCGCGCACCAGGCGACCATCCGCGCCCTCGTCCAGGCGGTCGACATCAAGGACCGCTACACCCGGGGCCACAGCGAGCGGGTCGGCCAGGCCTCCGCGATGATCGCCCGCGAGCTCGGCATGGCCGAGGACCGGCTGGAAGTGGTCCGGATCGCCGGGATCCTCCACGACGTCGGCAAACTCGGCGTTCCCACCCGGCTGTTGCGCAAGGACGGGCCCCTCACCCCCGAGGAACGCCGCATCATCGAGCTCCATCCCGAGTACGGGCACGAAATGGTCCGCGGGATCGGCTTCCTCAGCGAGGCGCGCGCGGCGATCCTGCACCACCACGAACGGGTCGACGGATCCGGCTACCCCTACGGCCTGACCGGGGACCAGATCCCGGTGGCGGCCCGGGTGGTGGCGGTCGCCGACGCCTTCGACGCGATGACCTCCACCCGCTCCTACAGCCGGGCCCGGCCCGTCCCGGTGGCCCTCGCCGAACTGGAACGTTGCGCCGGAGCCCAGTTCGACCCGGCCATGGTGCTGGCGCTGGCCGCCGCCGTCCGCCGCAACGGCTGGCACCCGGCCGTCACCTCGGACGAGGACCTCCAGGTGATCCCGGCGGGTCCGTCGGGCCCGGCCGGACCCGCTGGTCTGCCGGGGCTGCCCGGGCAGCCCCGGCCGGGCGGGGCAGCCGCCGGCCGGGTGCATTCCGCCTCCGTGCGGGGCGGGGGCTCCCCGGAGGCCGGGCGGGCCGGGACGGGTGGAGCGCCGTGAGGCGCGCCATCGTGTGGGCCGTGCGGGCCGCGGCCGGGCTGCTGACCGCCTTTGCGCTCGGCCACACCCTGTGGAATGGCCTCGTGGAACCCGGCATCGCCCTCGTCTTCGGGCTGCTGATCACCCTCGGCGAGCTGGCACGGAGGGACACCCGGGACGGGTCCGGGCCCGGGCCCGCTACCGCTCCGGCCGGCGACCGGCAGCCCGCGCCGCTCGGCTCCGCGGGCGCCCTCGCGTACGCCCTGCTCGGCGAGAACGCCGGGAACCCCACCCGCCACGGGGTGCTCCAGGTGGTGGCCGTGGTGGTCGCCGCCGCCCTGGTGGGGATCGTCCCGCACATCGCCCGCGGTCGCGGGCCCGCCCTGGACCACGTGGTCCGCCGCGTCCTCACCGTCGCCTTCGCCGCCGCCTGTTTCCAGCCGCTCTACAACTCCGGACTGCTGGAGGACCGGGTGGGCCAGGGACCCGGCCTGGTGCTGTTCCTGCTCTGCCTGCTCGGCCTGAGCGCGCTCTGCGATGCGGTGCTCGCCGCCGCGCTGGCCGGCGCCCGGACCGGCTGGCCGTACGGGCCGCTGCTCCGCGGCGAGCTGCGCGCCCTACTCGGCATCGGCTCGGCGATCTGCGCCACCGGGGTGGTGATGGCCCTCGGGGCGGCCGTGGCGGGGCTGTGGGCGCTGCCCGTGTTCAGCGTGCCGCTGCTGCTCACCCAGCTGTCCTTCCGGCGGATCTCCGGAATCCGCACCACCTACCGGCAGACCATCACCTCGCTGGCCCGGGCCACCGAGATCGCGGGCTACACCCAGCCCGGCCACGCCCGCCGGGTCGCCGCCCTGAGCTGCGCCGTCGGCCGGGAACTGGGGATGTCGGAGCGCGAGCTCACCGTGCTGGAGTACGCCGCCCTGATGCACGACATCGGCCAGCTCTCCCTGGTCGACCCGGTGCCGGCCGGGGCCACCGCCCCGCTGCCCGCCGCCGAAGCCCGCCGGATCGCCGAGCTGGGCGGTGAGGTGGCCCGGCAGACCGGGGTGCCCGCCGAGGTGGCCGTGGTCGTCGAGCGGCAGGCCGAGCCGTACCGGGAGCAGCCCGTCGCCGCGCGGATCGTCCGGGTGGCCAACGCGTACGACGACCTGGTCGGCGGGGCCCGGCACCCCGGCGGCTCCCTGGACGCGCTGGAACAGCTGCGCCTCGGCACCGCCCGCGACTACCAGCCGGAGGTGGTCGAATGCCTCGCACGGATTCTCCGACGTGATGGAATCACTGCTGTTCGGCCGGGGTAACCCATGGGTAATGAGCGGCCGTCCGAGTGGGCATGGTTGGATGCGAAGTGGAGAGTGTCCGCAAGGCTGAATCGTTGTCCCCCAGCTCCGCTGGGAGGTGCCCCTCCAGGCAGGCGGGAATCGTGAGGATCTTCGGGAAGGTACGGCACAGGCCCTCCGCCTCTTGGCGGCAGGCAACCGACCGCGCGTTCACGCTGATCGGCGACGGTCGGTACGAGGACGCGGGTGCCCTGCTGACCAGAGCCGCGGACCTGGAGCCCTGGCTGTCCGAGTCCTGGTTCAACCTGGCCCTCCTGCACAAGTTCCGGCACGACTGGGAGCAGGCGCGGGCCGCCGGACTGCGGGCCGTCGCCCTGCTCGACCGGGAGACCGGCGCCCCGGACTGGTGGAACGTGGGCATCGCCGCGACCGCCCTGCAGGACTGGCCGCTGGCCCGCCGGGCCTGGCAGGCGTACGGACTGAAGGTGCCCGGTGACCCGCACGCGGCGGGCGGCTCGGCCGAGCCGGTCGGCATGGAGCTCGGCAGCGCGGCCGTCCGGCTGTCCCCGGAGGGCGAGGCCGAGGTGGTCTGGGGCCGCCGGCTGGACCCGGCCCGGATGGAGGTCCTGTCGATCCCGCTGCCCTCGTCCGGGCGGCGCTGGGGCGAGGTCGTGCTGCACGACGGGGTCCCGCACGGCGAGCGCATCACCGCGGCCGGCCCCGCGTACCCCGTCTTCGACGAGATCGAGCTGTGGGCGCCGTCCCCGGTGCCGACCTGGGTGGTGCTGCTGGAGGCGGCCACCGAGGCGGACCGGGACGCGCTGGAGCAGCTGGCCTCGGACGCCGGTTTCGCCGCCGAGGACTGGTCCTCCTCGGTGCGGCTGCTGTGCCGCACCTGCTCGGAGAGCGCCATGCCCAGCGACGAGGGCGACGGCGAGCACCTGGACCCGCACGACCACAGCGAACCGGGCCACCCCGGCCCCCTGGGCCACCGCACGGCCGGCTCCGGCTCCCTCTGGGTGCCGGAACGCGAATGCGGCATCGCGGCCCCGGCCGGGCTGGTGCGCGGGCTGCTGGACGGCTGGGTGGCGGACAGCCCGGACAGCCGCGAGTGGCGGGATCTCGAGGAAGTCTGCTGAGTCCGGCACGTAGGCTGTACGCGCACACCGGAGACTTTCAGGGAAGGCGTACGCGGGACATGGCGCAGCAGGAGAACGAGGTCGTCCAGGTCGATGACGAGGGTTTCGTCGTGGACACCGAGGACTGTGAGGCGCGTGAGCTCGCCTACCGGGAGCGCGGCACCGCGCGGCCGATCACGGTGGTCGGCAACCCGGTCCTGCACCGCGAGTGCAAGGACGTCACCGAGTTCGGCGAGGAACTGGCGCAGCTGATCGACGACATGTTCGCCAGCCAGAAGGCCGCCGAGGGCGTGGGCCTGGCCGCGAACCAGATCGGCGTGGACCAGAAGGTCTTCGTCTACCACTGCCCGGACGACGAGGGCGTCTACCACACCGGTGTGGTGATCAACCCGCGCCTGGTGGAGCTGCCGGCTGCGGAGCGGGTGCTGGACGACTCCAACGAGGGCTGCCTGTCGGTTCCGACCGCGTACGCCTCGCTGGCCCGCCCGGACTTCGCCGAGGTGCACGGCCAGGACGCCCAGGGCAACCCGATCAAGGTCCGCGGCACCGGCTACTTCGCCCGCTGCCTCCAGCACGAGACCGACCACCTGTACGGCTACCTGTACATCGACCGCCTCTCCAAGCGCGACCGCAAGGACGCGCTGCGCCAGATGGCGGAGAACACCCCGCGCTACGAGACCGTCCCGAACGAGTAAGCGCCCTGCGCCCCGCGGTGGACACCGTTCCACCGCCGGGCGAGCATGAAAGAGACGCACGCCGCGAACTTTCCCACCGGGGGGACGCGGAAGGAACGGTCATGAAGCGTTGCATGCGTGCGGTCATCACGCTCCCGGTGGTCGCCGGACTGGCTCTGGCGTACGCGCCGGGGGCCGCGGCGGACGAGAATGTGTCGATCGAATCGGTGGAGGCCGTCGGCCCGCTGATCCCCGGCCAGATCGCCAAGGTGAACGTGGTCGTGAAGAACCACAAGGCTCCGACCGGCCAGGAGTCCTGCACCTCGGTGGGGGGTGAAGCGTTCGGCGACGGCGGGCTCACCAGCTGCTTCAACCTCGGCGCTCCGGGAACCTCGGTCACCCACGTCTCCAACCCCATCGTCGGCAAGACCGCCAAGCCGGGCACCACCACGCTCAACGTGAGCCTCATCCCCCGCACCATCACCGGAGTGGGGAGGGACACCAAGACGGCCACCGCCACCGTGGGGACCGCGCCACCCGCCTGCAACGCGCCGGAGCTGACCAAGGACGCCTTCCGCGTGGGCCACATGGAGGGCCTCAAGGACGGCCGTGAGGACGGTTTCGCGGACGCGTACAAGCAGAGCTACGACGACGCGTTCAAGCAGAAGCAGGGCCTCACCGCGGAACAGTGCGGTGAAATCGCCATCGCCGCCCACCGGGACGGCTACGGGAAGGGCTACGAGGTCGGCTTCAAGGAGGGCCAGGCCAAGGGCGGCAAGGTCGGCGAGAAAGAGGGCAAGGAGGACCTCCGGAAGGGGAACACCTCGCGGAACGTCACCGTCATCAAGTTGACCGTGACACCTGCACCGAAGTCCGGTGAGGTCGACTGCGCCCAGGGCGTCACGTTCACCGGGACGTTCTTCGGATCCGGCACCGGAACCGTCCAGTTCCACTGGGAGCGCCCCTCCGGGAAGGTGCCGGGCACGATCGAATTCGCCGACGGGGACGCCATCCAGCCCAAGAGCGTGACCGACCAGGCGGCCGTGCCGGCCGGGGCGGCCTCGGCCACCATCACCCAGAAGCTGGTGATCGACAGCGGACCCTCGAAGGGCAAGTCGGCGTCCGCGACCGCCAACGTCACCTGCAAGAAGTGACATAGGCCGTCACGCCACCGCCTGCGGGCCCCGGAAGGTGCGCCGGAAGGCGTTCGGGGTGGTGCCCAGGGTGCGCAGGAAGTGGTGGCGCAGTGCGGCGGCATTGCCGAAGCCGCAGCGGCCCGCGATCGCGTCCACCGTTTCGTCCGAGGACTCCAGCAACTCCTGTGCCAGCAGCACCCGCTGGCGCAGCAGCCACTGGTAGGGCGTGGTGCCGGTCTCGGCGAGGAAGCGGCGGGCGAAGGTGCGCGGTGACATGTGCGCCCGCTCCGCCAGATGCTCCACGGTGATCTCGTCAGCCAGGTGGCGGGTCATCCAGGCGATCACCTCGCCGACCGTGTCGCAGGCCGTGCGCGGCAGCGGGCGCCGGATGTACTGGGCCTGGCCGCCGTCGCGGTGCGGCGGGACCACCATGCGGCGCGCGATGGTGTTGGCCACCTCGGCGCCGTGCTCCTGCCGGACCACGTGCAGACAGGCGTCGATGCCGGAGGCGGTGCCGGCGGCCGTGACGACCCGGCCCTCGTCGACGTACAGCACCTCGGGGTCGACCAGGGCGCGCGGGTAGCGGCGCATCAGGGTCGGCGCGTGCATCCAGTGGGTGGTGCAGCGGATGCCGTCCAGCAGCCCGGCCGCGCCGAGGACGAAGGCCCCGCTGCACACGCTCAGCACGCGCGCGCCCCGGTCCACGGCCTGGCGCAGGGCCTCCAGCAGCGGCTCGGGGTACTCCCGCACGGGGGCCTGGCGGTCGGCCGGCAGGCAGATCAGGTCTGCCTCGGCCAGCCGCTCCAGTCCGTGCTCGGGCGTGAGCGTCAGCCCGGTGTCCGCCAGGGTCAGCGGCCCCTCCTCGCCGGCGCACACGGCGAAGTCGTACACCGGCAGTCCGGCGCTGCTCCGGTCGATCCCGAAGACCTCGCAGAAGATGCCGAACTCGAAGGGGGCGACGCCGTTCATCAGGACCACGGCCACGTTTTTCAACATGACCCCAGTGTGGCAGTAATCCGTGGCAGTAATTCGCTCTTTCGTGACAGTCCTGCCACTGTCCGGCGGAGGCCGCCGGGCCGAGAGTGGAGTCATGAACACGCTCCTGAACTACCTGACCGTCCTGGCTGTCGCCGCCCTCCTCGCCGGCCCCGCGCTCTACGGAGTCCTGCACGAGCGCCGCATCGACCGGCAGCTGCGCGCCGCCCGGCAGCGCACGCGGGTCGAGGTCGTCCGGGCCGGGCGCCGGAGTGCGCAGGCGCGCCCGGGTACGGCCCGTGTTGCCCTGCGGCACGCGCCCTGCGAGTGAACCGGGGCCCGCCGCCGGGATCCCTACGGCCGGACCGGAGCGCCGGGCTCCGTACGGGGGCGCGGCGCTCGCCGGGCCCGGGCGGGGACGGTCTCCCAGCCCGCGCCCGCAGCCCGCGCCGCGGACCGGCCGCGCCACAGCAGCACCAGGGCGCCGGCGAACGCCGCTGCGGACAGCCCGACCAGCAGCCACGAGCGGCCGTGGCCGGACGGGGTGAGCAGCCGGCAGCAGCAGCACCCACGCCGCGAACACCCCGGCCAGCCAGGGCAGATGGGAGCGCAGCCGGACCTCGGCGCGCGGCCTCAGCAGTCGGCTCCGGCGCTCCGGCGCCACCCTGGCCGTCCGCCCCCGCAGCACCCGCCGGAAGGTGCTCGGGTCCAGGAGCAGCCACACCACGTCGCCCGTGTCGGTGGCGAAGCACACGGACTGCGGGCCGGACAGCTTCCCGTCCCGGGCCCGGCCGCACAACCAGCCGGGCCGTCCGGTGAGTTCGGCCGCCACCGCGGCCAGGTCGTGGTCCACCGGCCCGACCTCCCTGCCCGCCTTGAACTCGACGCCGTCGGCCGTGGTGAACGCCAGCCAGGTCCGGCCCGTACGTCCGGTGGCCGCCTCGGCGGTCCGCCGGGCGACGCGCACCTCCGCACGAACCCCCCACACCTGCCGGCCCGGCGTCCGGGCATCGGCGCGCAGCGCCCGTACCCCGGCGGGCGGCCGGAGCACTACAAGGGCCAGCACGCCGGTGCTCAACAGCCCGATCACCGGCAGGAAGAACAGCAGCTCCGACCCGGGGAAGAAACGCGGCGCCCAGCCGCCCGCGGCATCCGCGGCATAGCGGGCGAGGACGCCCGGCTCGTCGACATAGCCGCCGAGCCCGGGGGAACCGGGGACGTGCAGGACCAGCACCCGGTCGCCGACCGTGGGGCTGCGGTCGAGCGTCGCACTTGTCACCCGTACCGACTCGTGGCCGCTCGCCGCGAGTCCGGGTACCCGTACGGTCAGGTCGGTCTGCGGACTCTCGCGGTGCACCGTCTCGATCCGGGCCTCGTCGACGATCGCGCCGGCCTCCCGCAGGACGGCGATCCGCCGCGCCTCGGCACCGTCGGGCCGCAGCCCCAGATCCACCAGCAGCATCGGCAGGAAGAGCACACAGCACACCAGCCCGGCCACCCGGAGCCGGCCGGCTGCCCGCCAGGGCATCCGGGCCGGCGGGCCCGCCGGCGGCTGAGCGGAAACGGCCCGCGGCGGCCGGACCGGCCGGACGGCCGCCCACACCCAGCCGGCCGCGCACAGCACCGCCGCCGACCCGAGCACGGCGAGCCACGGATCGGGCAGCGGCGGCCCCGCCCGGAACAGCGCCCGCCACAGCGCCACCGCCGCACACAGCAGAGCGCCCCCGCCCAAGGACCTGGTCGACCAGGTGCTTCTTCCCATGGGCGGGGACGCTAGCAAGAGCGGTTCGGACCGAGAGGTTCGGACCTGGAAGTTCGGACCTAGAAGTCCTCGTCCAGGTCGACCGTGCCCTCCACCGCGACCTGGTAGGCCGAGGGGCGGCGCTCGAAGAAGTTGGTCAGCTCCTGGACGCCCTGCAGCTCCATGAAGGAGAACGGGTTCTGCGAGCCGTAGACCGGCGGGAAGCCCAGCCGGACCAGCCGCTGGTCGGCCACGCACTCCAGGTACTCGCGCATGGACTCGGTGTTCATGCCCGGCAGGCCGTCACCGCACAGGTCGCGGCCGAACTGCAGCTCGGCCTCGACGGCCTCCTTCAGCATGTCGGTGACCTGCTGCTGGAGCGCGTCGTCGAAGAGCTCCGGCTCCTCCTTGCGGACCGTGTCCACGACCTCGAAGGCGAAGTTCATGTGCATGGTCTCGTCCCGGAACACCCAGTTGGTGCCGGTGGCCAGGCCGTGCAGCAGACCGCGCGACCGGAACCAGTACACGTACGCGAAGGCGCCGTAGAAGAACAGGCCCTCGATGCACGCCGCGAAGCAGATCAGGTTGAGCAGGAAGCGGCGCCGGTCGGCGGCCGTCTCCAGCCGCTCGATCTTCTCGACCGAGTCCATCCACTTGAAGCAGAACTGCGCCTTCTCGCGGATCGAGGGGATCTCCTCGACCGCGTCGAACGCCGCCGCGCGGTCGTCCGGGTCGGGCAGGTAGGTGTCCAGCAGCGTCAGATAGAACTGGACGTGCACGGCCTCCTCGAACAGCTGGCGCGAGAGGTACAGGCGCGCCTCGGGGGAGTTGATGTGCTTGTAGAGCGTCAGCACCAGGTTGTTCGACACGATCGAGTCGCCCGTCGCGAAGAACGCGACCAGGCGGCCGATCATGTGCTGCTCGGCCGGGGTCAGCTTCGCGAGGTCGGCGACGTCGGAGTGCAGGTCGACCTCCTCCACCGTCCAGGTGTTCTTGATCGCGTCCCGGTAGCGCTCGTAGAAGTCCGGGTAGCGCATCGGACGGAGGGTCAGTTCGAAGCCCGGGTCGAGAAGGTTCTTGTCGGTGGAGCTCATTACTGGCAGGCCTCGCAGGACTCGGGGTTCTCAAGGGAGCAGGCCAGCGCGTCGGCATCGACGGCCTGCGGGAGGGGGGTGGCGGCGGCGGGGACGGCGGCGCTGCCGGATGCGGCGCGGGCGATCTTCGTCGCCGGGCGGGACCGCAGGTAGTAGGTGGTCTTCAGACCCTGCTTCCAGGCGTACGCGTACATCGAGCTGAGCTTGCCGATGGTGGGCGTCTCCATGAACAGGTTCAGCGACTGGCTCTGGTCCAGGTACGGAGTACGGGCCGCCGCCATGTCGATCAGACCGCGCTGCGGGATCTCCCAGGCCGTCCGGTACAGCTCGCGGACCTCGGCGGGGATCCAGCCGAAGCCCTGCACCGAGCCGGAGGCGTCACGCAGCGCCTCACGGGTCTGCGCGTCCCACACGCCGAGCTGCTTCAGCTCCTCCACCAGGTACGCGTTGACCTGGAGGAACTCACCGCTGAGGGTTTCGCGCTTGAACAGGTTGGAGACCTGCGGCTCGATGCACTCGTACACGCCGGCGATCGAGGCGATGGTCGCCGTCGGGGCGATGGCGAGCAGCAGCGAGTTGCGCATGCCGCTCTTCGCGATCCGGGCGCGCAGCGCGTCCCAGCGCTCCGGCCAGTGGCGCTGCACGTCGTAGTGGTCGGGGTGCAGGACGCCCTGGGCGGTACGGGTCTGGGCCCAGGCCGGCACCGGGCCGTTGCGCTCGGCCAGGTCGGCGGAGGCCTCGTACGCGGCCAGCATGATCCGCTCGGCGATCTGCGTGGAGAGCGCCTGGGCCTCGGCGGAGTCGAAGGGCAGCCGCAGCTTGAAGAACACGTCCTGCAGGCCCATCGCGCCCAGGCCTACCGGACGCCACTTGGCGTTGGAGCGGCCGGCCTGCTCGGTCGGGTAGAAGTTGATGTCCACGACCCGGTCGAGGAAGGTCACGGCGGTCCGGACGGTCTCGTCCAGCCGCTCCCAGTCCATCGCCCCGCCCACGACGAAGGCGCCGAGGTTGACCGAGCCGAGGTTGCAGACGGCGGTCTCGTCGTCGTTGGTGACCTCGATGATCTCGGTGCACAGGTTGGAGGAGTGGACCACGGTGCCGGGCAGCGCGGTCTGGTTCGCGGTCCGGTTGGAGGCGTCCTTAAAGGTCATCCAGCCCTGGCCGGTCTGCGCCAGGGTGCGCATCATGCGGCCGTACAGCTCGCGGGCCGGCATGGTCTTCTTGGCCAGGCCCGCCGCCTCGGCCTTGGTGTACGCGGCGTCGAACTCCGCGCCGTACAGGTCCACCAGCTCGGGCACGTCGGCCGGGGAGAACAGCGACCAGTCGGCGTCGGCGTTGACCCGGCGCATGAACTCGTCCGGGATCCAGTGGGCCAGGTTCAGGTTGTGCGTACGGCGCTGGTCCTCGCCGGTGTTGTCGCGGAGCTCCAGGAACTCCTCGATGTCCGCGTGCCAGGTCTCCAGGTAGACGGCGGCGGCACCCTTGCGCCGGCCGCCCTGGTTCACGGCGGCGACGGAGGCGTCGAGGGTCTTCAGGAACGGCACGATGCCGTTGGAGTGCCCGTTGGTGCCGCGGATCAGCGAACCGCGGGCACGGATCCGGGAGTACGACAGGCCGATGCCGCCCGCGTGCTTGGAGAGCCGGGCCACCTGGTGGTAGCGGTCGTAGATCGAGTCGAGCTCGTCCAGCGGGGAGTCCAGCAGGTAGCAGGAGGACATCTGCGGGTGCCGGGTGCCGGAGTTGAAGAGGGTGGGGGAGGAGGGCAGGTAGTCCAGCCGGCTCATCAGGCGGTAGAGCGAGGCGACCTCCTCCAGGGCCTCGATGCTCTCGTTCTCGGCGAGACCGCAGGCCACGCGCAGCATGAAGTACTGCGGGGTCTCGATCACCTGACGGGTGATCGGGTGGCGCAGCAGGTAGCGGCTGTGCAGGGTGCGCAGGCCGAAGAAGCCGAACCGGTCGTCGGCGCCCTCGGCGAGGGAGTGCTCCACCAGGGCGTCGAGCCGGGTGCCGTGGGTCTCGACGAACGCGGCGGTGCGGTCGGCGATGAGCCCCTCGCGGTGGCCGACGGCGACGGACTCGGCGAAGGAGGCCGCGCCCTGCCCGGCCGCCTCCTCGGCGATGGCCAGGGTGAGCAGCCGGGCGGCGAGCCGGGAGTACGCCGGGTCCTCGGAGATCAGCCCCGCAGCCGCCTCGGTGGCCAGCCCGCGCAGCTCGGCCTCGTCCGCGGCCGAGCTCCGGCCGCGCAGGGCGGCGGCGGCGACCCGGCCGGGGTCGGTGTCGGGCAGGTCGGCCGTGAGTTCCGTGAGGGTCCGCAGCAGCGCGGCACCAGGGCCCCCGGACGAAGTCTCGGGCAGGTCGGACTCGGCTCGCGGTGCGGCAGGCGCGATGGTCACGGGGGGAGCTCTCCCTCACTCGGCTCCGGTCACCTTCGGCGGCGGGGCGTGAGGCAGCGCATGCGGGCGTGACGAGAACGTGTACAGCGCCGCATGGCGTCCACCGGCCCAACCGCGAGGCCCGGACGAATCGGCACCCGGACCGGTCGGTCTGGGCGCACCGTCGGCAGGTGCTCGGACTTGCGCGTCCCTTCTGGAGAAAGGTGCACTTCATACCGTTGCGGGACAGTTCCGGATTCGCACCGGATTCCCCTGCGGCGACAGCAGGGATGAGCATACATGTGGGGGGCCGTTGATGCGTGACCCCCCACATGTTGTGTCCGTGTCGGTCGGCGTGGTTACTGTCGCGGCGCGTTCAGTTCCAGTGCGTAGGTGCGCAGCGGGTGTGCGGCCGGGCTCTCCGCAGTGTGCAGGACCGGGTGCGCCGAGCGCGCCGAAGGGCCCCGCCGCAGGAGTCGGCGGGGCCCTTCGGGTACGGCTCAGCAGCAGCGGAAGCCGTTCCGCGGGTCCGCCTCGCGGGCGTCGGTGCGGGCCCGCTCGAAGGCGCGGCGGGTCATCACCTCCGCCGCCGGGTCGTGGCTGCGGGCGTGGGCGACGTACCGGTCGTACGCCGCCTCGCCCGAGAACTCCCGTACGAAGTACCGGACCCGGGCCAGCAGCCGCCGCGCGGAGCTCACGCCACCGGCTCCTTGACCTTGCCGCCGCCCGAGTCCAGGCCGGCGTCCGTGAGCTCCGCCCGCTCCTCGGCCGTCGGGAACATCCCGGCCGGGGCGACGATCTTCGACTCGGTCCACGGGACCTCGGACAGCTTCACCGACTCGGGCCGCGCGATGGCCTTGAAGCAGGTGCGGGTTGCGTCCGCCAGCACCACCAGGATCAGCAGCGCGAACAGCGCGCACAGCACCCCGTCCACGGTGGAGTTGGTGACCACGGTGTGCATGTCGTCCATGGACTTGGCGGGCGCCAGCACCTTCCCCGCCTCGATGCCGTCCTGGTACTTGTCGCGCTGGGCGAAGAAGCCGACCTTCGGGTCCTCGGAGAAGATCTTCTGGTAGCTCGCGGTGAGGGTCACCGCCGCGTCCCACACCAGCGGAACGCCCGTCACCCAGGCCCACTTCAGACGCCCGGACTTCACCAGCAGGGTGGTGCAGACCGCCAGGGCCACCGCGGCCAGCAGCTGGTTGGCGATGCCGAACAGCGGGAACAGCTGGTTGATGCCGCCCAGCGGGTCCTTGACGCCGACCCAGAGGAAGTAGCCCCAGCCGCCGACCACGATGGCACTCGCGAACCACACGCCCGGCTTCCAGCTGATGTCCCGGAAGGACTTGTGCACATTGCCGAGGGTGTCCTGGAGCATGAACCGGCCCACCCGGGTGCCCGCGTCCACCGTGGTCAGGATGAACAGCGCCTCGAACATGATCGCGAAGTGGTACCAGAACGCCTTCATCGAGGAGCCGCCGATCACGGCGGAGAAGATCTCCGACATTCCGAGTGCGAAGGTCGGCGCGCCACCCGTGCGGGAGAGCAGACTGGCCTCCTCCACATCCTTGGCGGCCTGGGTCAGCGCCTCCGGGGAGATGGCAAAGCCGAAGTTGGTCACCGCCTGGGAGGCCGACTCCACCGTGGTCCCGATGGCTCCGGCGGGGGAGTTGATGGCGAAGTAGAGCCCGGGCTCCAGGATGCACGCCGTGATCACCGCCATGACGGCGACGAAGGACTCGGTCAGCATCGCCCCGTAGCCGATCATCCGGACCTGGGTCTCCTTCTGGATCATCTTCGGGGTGGTGCCCGAGGAGACCAGGGAGTGGAAGCCGGACAGGGCACCACACGCGATGGTGATGAAGACGAAGGGGAACATCGAGCCGGAGAAGACCGGACCGTTGCCGCCCGCGGCGAAATCGGTGACCGCGGGCATCTTCAGCGTCGGCATCGCGATGACCACGCCGACGGCCAGCAGGGCGATGGTGCCGACCTTCATGAACGTGGAGAGGTAGTCCCGGGGCGCGAGCAGCATCCAGACCGGCAGCACCGAGGCCAGGAAGCCGTACCCGATCATCCAGAGGACCAGGGTCTCCTTCTCCAGGGTGAAGGTGCCGGCCAGCGAGGACTCAGCGACCCAGCCGCCCGCAACGATGGCGAGCAGCAGCAGGGCCACGCCGATGACGGAGACCTCGGTGACCCGGCCGGGCCGCAGGACGCGCAGGTAGAAGCCCATGAAGAGGGCGATCGGGATGGTCATGCCGATGGAGAACACGCCCCACGGCGAGTGCGCCAGCGCATTGACGATGACCAGCGCGAGCACCGCGAGCAGGATGATCATGATGGCGAATACGGCGATCAGCGCGGCGGCGCCGCCCACCGGGCCGATCTCGTCCCGGGCCATCTGGCCGAGCGAACGGCCGTCGCGCCGGGTGGAGAAGAACAGGGTGACCATGTCCTGGACGGCGCCGGCGAAGATGACGCCGGCCACGATCCAGATGGTGCCGGGCAGGTAGCCCATCTGTGCCGCGAGCACCGGGCCGACCAGCGGGCCGGCGCCGGCCACGGCGGCGAAGTGGTGGCCGAACAGCACTCGGCGGTCGGTCGGATGGAAGTCGACACCGTTGTCAAGGCGTTCGGCGGGGGTGGCTCGGGTCCGGTCGACCTTCAGCACCCGGTCGGCGATGAACCGCGAGTAGAAGCGGTAGCCGATCGCGTACGAGCCCAGCGCGGCGGCCAGCAGCCAGGCCGCCGAGATCTCCTCGCCGCGGGAGAGCGCGAGCACACCCCAGCCGATCGCCCCCACGAGTGCGACGAGCACCCAGATGGCAACCGACTGGGGTGTCATACGGCGTTCGGGGCCGTTTTCCCCGACTGCGCCTGATGTCCTGACTGTTCCTTCTGATCCCGGTTCCGGCACGGCTCTCGTCCCCTCGTTGATCATCTGCGTGAGCGCAGGAATCTACGGGGACCGTCCCGGTGAACGTAAGCCCCCGTCCGCAATCCGGTACGAGAGTCAACTACGAATCAGACCGCGGGGCGCTTGAGTCGGGCAACGAACTTGTATCGATCGCCGCGGTAGACCGAGCGGACCCACTCGACGGGTTCGCCGTCGGCGTCGTAGGAGTGCCGGGAGAGCATCAGCATCGGCAGGCCGACGTCGGTGCCGAGCAGGCCGGCCTCGCGCGGGGTGGCCAGGGAGGTCTCGATGGTCTCCTCCGCCTCGGCGAGGTGGACGTCGTAGACCTCCGCCAGGGCGGTGTAGAGGGAGGTGTACTTGACCAGCGAACGGCGCAGGGCCGGGAAGCGCTTGGCCGAGAGGTGGGTGGTCTCGATGGCCATCGGCTCGCCGCTGGCCAGCCGCAGGCGTTCGATCCGCAGCACCCGGCCGCCGGCGGCGATCTTGAGCAGGCCGGCCAGGGTGTCGTCGGCGGTCACGTAGCCGATGTCCAGGAGCTGGGAGGTCGGCTCCAGGCCCTGGGCCCGCATGTCCTCCGTATAGGAGGTGAGTTGGAGCGCCTGGGAGACCTTCGGCTTGGCGACAAAGGTGCCCTTGCCCTGGATGCGTTCCAGCCGGCCCTCGACCACCAGCTCCTGCAGGGCCTGCCGGACGGTGGTGCGCGAGGTGTCGAACTCGGCCGCGAGGGTGCGCTCCGGCGGCACCGGCGTGCCGGGCGGCAGTGTCTCGGTCATCTCGAGCAAGTGCCGCTTGAGTCGGTAGTACTTGGGCACACGTGCGGTGCGAGTGGCTGCCCCGCCGTCCGGCTCCGTGAGCGCCCCTTCGGTGGCCATTGCCGCCCGCCTTCCCGACTCCAGTTTCGTTGCCGTCACCGGCTCCTCCGATTTGTGCGGTCACATCGTGACACGTGCCGGAGGGCGGACCTCGCCCCTCCCTCAGGTGTCGGTCCGGTAACGGACCGAGCACTCGTTTATTAGACCCTTGACACCCCTAAAGGTCTAGGCCAAGCTCCGGGTACTGGTCTAAACCAATCATCGACCAGATCCCAGCCCCACAGGCACGACTTGGCGTAGGTCATCGCGGCGGGCAAGGGAAGTGCAAAGCAGCATCCCTGAGGAGGGTGGCGTGAAGCGCAAGCTCATTGCGGCGGTCGGTGTCGCGGGCATGGTCATCGGTCTGGCGGCGTGTGGCGACGGGGGCGACGACAAGGGCGGCAAGACCGACGCCAACGGCAACAAGGAGATCACCGTCTGGGTGATGGACGGCTCCGCGCCCGACGCCTGGATCGCCGAGGTCAACAAGGAGTTCGAGGCCAAGCACCCCGGCACCAAGGTCAAGGTCGAGGTCCAGCAGTGGAAGGGCATCCAGGAGAAGGTCACCACGGCCCTCTCCGAGAACACCCCGCCGGACGTCATCGAGCTCGGCAACACCCAGACCGCCGGCTACGCGGTCACGGGCGGCCTCGCCGACCTGACCGGTGACAAGGCCAAGTTCGGCGCCGACGCCTGGGCCAAGGGCATGCTCCCCTCCGCCGAGGTCGACGGCAAGCTCTACTCCGCCCCCTGGTACGCCGCCAACCGCGTCGTGGTCTACGACAAGAAGGCGTACGCCAAGGCGGGCATCACCCCGCCGAAGACCCGCGACGAGTGGATCGCCGGCCTGGAGAAGCTGAAGGCCTCCGACCCGGCCGCCCAGCCGATCTACCTCCCGGGCCAGAGCTGGTACGTCCTCGCCGGCTTCGTCTGGGACGAGGGCGGCGAGCTCGCCGTCAAGGACGGCGACAAGTGGAAGGGCCAGCTCGGCACCCCGGCCGCCGCCAACGGCATGGACTTCTACAAGAAGCTCCAGGCGTTTTCCACCGCCCCGAAGGACAAGGACGAGGCCACCCCGCAGCAGTCCACCGACATCGTTCCCAAGGGCGGCGTCGCCTCCTGGATCGGTCTCGGCTGGGAGGCCGCCGGTGCCGAGAAGGCCCTGAAGGAGGCGGGCAAGGAGGCCGACTTCGGCTTCTTCCCGATCCCGGGCAAGACCGCCGACAAGCCGGGCGCCACCTTCCTCGGCGGCTCCAACCTCGCCGTCGCCGAGCGCTCCAAGAACAAGGACCTCGCCAAGGAGTGGCTGGCCCTGGCCGCCGGCAAGGACCAGATGACGAAGTACGCCGCCGAGCTCAAGGGCGCGCTGCTGCCGAACCAGGAGGCCGCGAACTTCAAGGCTCCGGCCGGTTCCTTCGCCGAGGCCATGGCCCAGGGTGCCGTCTCCGGCAAGATCACCCCGATCACCCCGGGCTGGGCGAACGTCGAGACCGAGCCGAACCCCATCAAGGAGTTCATGACCAAGGTCCTGAAGGGTGAGGACGCCGCGAAGGCGGGCGAGGCGGCCGACAAGGAAATCGCGAGCCGCATCAACAAGTAACACCCACCCGCAGGGCCCACAGGGCAGCAGGACAACGCACCGGGGGGTACGGCAGGCGCCCACGCGCCCGCCGTGCCCCCGGTCGCGCATTGACGACACAGTCAACCGCGAGGAAACCAAGACATGACCGTGCACTCCCAGGGAGCGGCGACCGGCGCTCCAGAGGACGCACCACTGAAGTCCGCCGGAAGGCCGACGACACCGCCGCCGACCAAGGCCGGCCACCCTGTCCAGCCGTCTCCTCGCGGGGGCCGGAGTTCGCTCCCGTCGGGCTGGCTGCCGTACGTGCTCGTCGCGCCGGCCGTCATCTGCATCGCGGGACTGCTGCTCTACCCGCTGTTCAAGAACCTCCTGCTGTCCTTCCAGCAGGTCAACAAGATCGAGCTGATCCAGCGCAAGGCGCCGTTCATCGGGCTCGACAACTACACCCAGCTGCTCGGCGACTCGCAGTTCTGGACCGTGGTGGTCCGGTCCTTTGTCTTCACCGCCGCCAACGTCGCCCTGATCATGATCCTGGGCAGCCTGATCGGCATCCTGCTCAACCGCCTCGGCAAGTGGATGCGCCTGGTCCTCTCGCTCGCCCTGGTGATGGCGTGGGCCATGCCCATCGTCGCTTCCGTCACCGTCTTCCAGTGGCTCTTCGACGAGCAGTTCGGCGTCGTCAACTGGCTGATGCGGACCCTCGGCTTCTCCGGCTACGAGCAGCACAACTGGTTCGAGACCGGCTTCTCCACCCTGGTGATCATCGCCATCCTGCTGATCTGGGGCTCCATCCCGTTCGTCGCCCTCAACATGTACGCCGGCCTCACCACGGTCGGCGCCGAGTTGTACGAGGCCGCCAAGATGGACGGCGCGAACGGCTGGCAGACCTTCTGGAAGGTCGTCTTCCCGAGCCTCAAGCCCTTCTTCCTGGTCACCACCTTCCTCGAGGTGATCTGGATCTTCAAGGCGTTCACCCAGGTCTACGCCATGCGGTCCGGCGGCCCCGACCGGGCCTCCGAAACCCTCCCGGTCTTCGCCTACATCGAGGGCCAGTCCCAGCAGCACTACGGCCTCGCCGCCGCCATCTCCATCCTGACGATCCTCATGCTCGTGGTCGTCATGTCCTTCTACTTCCGCCTGATCCTGAAGCAGGAGGATGAGCAGTGAGCCAGCTGACCAAGCAGCCCGCGCAGACCAAGCAGCCCGCGCAGTCCCAGCAGCCCCGGCAGGTCCTGCGCAAGCGCAAGCCGCTGCGCCCCGCAGCCGTCGCCAAGAACCTCGGCGCCCTGCTCCTCGCCGTGGTGTTCGTCTTCCCGGTGTACTGGATGTTCTCCTCGGCGCTGAAGCCGTCGAGCGAGATCCTCACCAAGGACCCGGTCTTCTTCTTCGTCCCCACCTTCGACAACTTCGGCACCGCCACCGACGTCGACCTCTTCTGGACCTACGCCCGGAACAGCCTGATCGTCACCGTCTCCGCGGTACTGCTCGCCCTGCTCGTCGCCCTCGCCGCGAGCTTCGCGATCGCCCGGATGAAGTTCAAGGGCCGCAAGGGCCTCGTGCTCGCCGTGATGATGGCGCAGATGGCCCCCTGGGAGGTCATGGTCATCGCGATGTACATGATCGCCCGCGATGCGGACCTGCTGAACAGCCTCCCGCTGCTCACCGCCATCTACTTCGTGATGGTCCTCCCCTTCACCATCTGGACCCTGCGCGGCTTCATCGCCGCCGTCCCGGTGACCCTGGAGGAGGCCGCCCAGATCGACGGCTGCACCCGCGGCCAGGCCTTCCGCAAGGTGATCTTCCCGCTGCTCGCCCCCGGCCTGATGTCCACCTCGCTCTTCGGCTTCATCACCGCCTGGAACGAGTTCGCGATGGTCCTGATCCTCAACAAGGACAAGACCGCCCAGACCCTGCCGCTGTGGCTCACCCAGTTCCAGACCGCCTTCGGCAACGACTGGGGCGCCACCATGGCCGCCTCCACGCTGTTCGCCCTGCCGGTCCTGCTCGTTTTCGTCTTCCTCCAGCGCAAGGCCGTCGGCGGGATGACCGCCGGCGCCGTGAAGGGATAACGGCACCATGACTGTCCTTGCGCACCGCGTCACTGCGTCCGATTCGAACGATCAGGTCACGCGCGACGCCCTGGCCGTCCTCCAGCCCGGCTTCGAGGGCACCACCGCCCCCGACTGGCTGCTCCGCCAGGCCGGCGAGGGCCTCACCGCCGTCGGCCTGTTCGGCCGGAACATCGCCTCCCCGGAGCAGCTCGCCGCGCTCACCGCGCAGCTGCGGGCCGAGCGGGACGACGTACTCGTCGCCATCGACGAGGAGGGCGGCGACGTCACCCGCCTGGAGGTCCGGGACGGCTCCTCCTTCCCCGGCAACCTCGCGCTGGGCGCCGTGGACGACACCGACCTCACCCGGGAGGTCGCCCGCGAGCTGGGCCGCCGGCTCGCCGAGTGCGGGGTCAACCTCAACTGGGCCCCGTCCGCCGACGTCAACTCCAACCCGGACAACCCGGTCATCGGCGTACGGTCCTTCGGCGCCGACACCGACCTCGCCGCCCGGCACACCGCCGCGTACGTCCGCGGCCTCCAGGCCGCCGGCGTCGCCGCCTGCACCAAGCACTTCCCCGGCCACGGCGACACCAACGTCGACTCGCACCACGCGCTGCCCCGCATCGACGCGGACCTCGACACCCTGTACGCCCGCGAGCTGGTGCCCTTCAAGGCAGCCATCGCCGCCGGCACCAAGGCCGTGATGAGCGCGCACATCCTGGTCCCGTCCCTGGACCCGACCCGGCCCGCCACCCTCAGCCCGCAGATCCTCACCGGACTGCTGCGCAAGGAGCTCGGCTACGAGGGCCTGATCGTCACCGACGGCATGGAGATGAACGCCATCGCCGGCACCTACGGCATCGAGCGCGGCTCGGTCCTGGCGATCGCCGCGGGCGCCGACGCGATCTGTGTGGGCGGCGGACTCGCCGACGAGGCGACCGTGCTGCGCCTGCGCGACGCGCTGGTGGAGGCCGTACGCGAGGGCAGCCTGCCCGAGGAGCGGCTCGCCGACGCCGCCGCCCGGGTGCGGGCCCTCGCCGACTGGACCCGGCGCTCCCGGGCAGCTGTCGCGCCGGGCGCGCACCAGGAGGGGAGTGCGCCCGGCATCAGCACCGGCATCGGCATCGACATCGGCCTGACCGCGGCCCGCCGCGCGGTCCGCGCCACCGGCAAGCCGGTCCACCTGTCCCGCCCGTACGTGGCCACGCTCGTCCCGGTGGCGAACATCGCCGTGGGGGACGAGACCCCGTGGGGCGTGGCGGCCGAACTGGCGGCGCTGGTCCCGGACACGGACGCGGCCCGCTTCCCGGAGGGCTCCTCGGCCGCGGACATCCTGGCCGCCGCGGGCGACCGCACCCTGGTGGCCGTGGTCCGTGACGCGCACCGCCACCCGTGGATGGCCGAGGTCCTGGACGCGCTGGTCGCGGCCCGGCCCGACACGGTGGTGGTGGAGATGGGCCTGCCGCGGGCCGAGCCGCGCGGGTCCCTGTACATCGCCACGCACGGCGCCTCGCGCGTCTGCGGGCGAGCGGCGGCCGAGATCATCGCGGGCTGCTGAGGCCTCCCCGATACGCCGAAGGCCGGGCTTTCCAGGGGGAAGCCCGGCCTTCGGTGCCGGTGCTGGTGCCGGTCAGGGCTTCTCAGGGCTTCTTTGGGCTCCAGAGGGTCAGTTCGGTGAGGAAGTCCGGCTTGCCGCCGTTGTCCTCCACCTTCGTGATCTTCATCATCGCCAGGTTCTTGTCCTTGGTGACGGTGCACAGGACCGCGCCCGGAGTCAGATACCTCTCGATCATCTCCGCGTCCAGCTCCTGGGACAGCGCGTTGCCGCCGGCCGCCTTCTCGCACTGTTCCGGTGTGGTGCCCTCGCTCAGCCCGGTCGGGGTTTCGAACTTCAGCACCTGATAGCCCTTGCCGTTCGCGGCGGCCGAGTAGACCAGCTCCGTCGCGCCGCTGTCGGCGCCCAGCGGCACCATCTTGGGAGCGTCCAGATCGCCCTGGGTGTACCCGGTGGAGGGGAAGCGCATCGCGAACGGCCGGTTCTCGAACACCACCTTGTACGTGACGCCGGCCGGAGCCGAGGGGGCCGACGGCGCCGACGGGGAGCCGGCGGCCGGGGCCTTCGGGGGTGACGCGGTCGGCTGCTGCGAGGGCGTGGCGCTCGGGGAGGACTGCGGCTGCGCGCCGCCGCCCGGCTTCCCGCCCGCGGCCGAGTCCGGATCGTCCTCCCCCCGGGTCAGCGCCCAGCCCGCCACGGCCACCGCCACGACGGCCACTGCGACCGCGCCGATCACCAGGCGGCGGCCGGTACGGCGGGCGGGGGCGGCGACCGGTGCAGTTCCCGGCAGGCCTGCCGGGGGCGGGGTGGCAGCCCCCTGCCGGAGGTGCGTCGCCCCGGTGTCCGGGCCGGCGGCGAACGGACCCGTGCCGTACCCGCCGGTGCCGTACCCGCCCGTGCCGTACGGGGTCTCCGGAGGGACGGTCGCCCCGTACGCCGCCGGGCCCGGGTCGGCAGGCTCCGGCAGGTGTTCCGCCGCCCGCTCCCGCCCGGCGATGTCCGCGGCCACCGGGGCCGGCAGCCAGCCGGCGAAGTCCCGCAAGTGCCGCCCGCTCAGCTCCTGGCACAGCTCGGCCAGGGCCTGAGGGGTGGGGCGGGCCGCCGGGTCGGCCGCCAGACAGTGCGTCAGCACGGTCCGCAGGGGCTCCGGGTAGCCGCTCAGGTCCGGCGGCCGGAGCTCGGTGTTGGCGATCTGGGCGGCCACCGTGATGGCCCCGGCATCCCCGTACGGATGGCGGCCGGCCGCACAGACCGCGGCGATCAGGCCGAGCGAGAAGACATCGGTCGCGGGCGTGAGGGGCAGGCCGTTCGCATGCTCGGGCGACATGTACTGCGGGGTGCCGATGAACCCGCCGCTGCGGGTGAGCTGGGTGGCGTCGGCGGCCCGCGCGATACCGAAGTCGATGACCCAGGGCCCCTGCGATCCGATGAGCACATTGCTCGGCTTCAGGTCGCGGTGGATCACCCCGGCCTTGTGGACCGCCTGCAGGGCCTCCGCCGCGCACCCGACGAGCTGGAGGGCCGCGGGCAGCGGCAGCGTCCCGTACGCGGCCAGCACCGAATCCAGCGGCAGGCCGGGGATATAGGTGGTGGCCAGCCAGGGCTGGGGGCCGCCCGTGTCGTGGTCCACGACCGGGACGATGTGGTAGCCCTGCACCTGCCGGGCCGACCGCGCCTCCTGCTCGAAGCGCCGCCGGAACTCGTCGTCCTGCGCGTACTCCCGGCGGATCACCTTGAGGGCCACGGGCTGGTTGCCCCGGGTCCGGGACAGGTAGACCGATCCCATGCCGCCCTCGCCGATCCTGGCCAGCAACCGGTACCCCGACACCTCGCGCGGATCCTCAGGGCCCAGCGGGCTCAACTGGGGCCCCGTACCTGTGGTGTTGATGCGATCGTCTCTCCCCGTCACGGCAGCGATGCTATATGTCACCTACCGCTGCGGAGGGAAAACGCGGCAAAAGCGCCGCCATGGGGGGACACATGGAACAGCACCTGGCCGCCTCGGCCGAACACGCCGACTACCTGGTCGAACTCTCCAACGTCGTGCGCCAGACGAACATCGGCCCCCGCGGCCCCCGGTCGCTGCGCCGGCTGGGCCTGGTGCTCCGCGCCCTGATGGAGCTCACCGGGGACCCGGACGTCTCCGTGTACCCGGTCGCCGACATCAGCCTGCTGGGCGGGCACCGGGAGTTCGCGGACCCCGCCGAGGTGCGCCGGCTGCGCCGCTGGGTGGCCGACGGGCTGGTCGAGGAGGTCGCCGACGCCGACGAGCGGATCCTGGAGCTGGCGCGGATGACCGGCACCCGGGTGATCACCGGCGACCAGTACGTCGACCACCGGCTCGAACACGACTGGATCCAGGGCAACACCTGGCAGTTCCTGCGGCCCGAGCCGCGCGCCGGCGGCACGGTGGCCCTCGTCCCGATGGACATGGGGGTCCGCTCGGCGGCCGAGATCTCCCGCAAGATGGAGCTCTCCGCGCTCAAGAAGCAGGGGCTCATCGGGCCTTCCAGCACCCCGATGACCACGGTGATCATGCGGTCCTGGCGCTGCCCGGAACGCCGCTGCTCGCTCTACGACACCCGAAAGGGCGGCCGGGTCCTGCTGCCGCGCATCCGCGGAGGCGTACCCACCTGCGAACTGCACGGGCTGCCGCTCGAGGACCAGGGGCCGCGGCTGGGAACCGCCCAGCTCAAGGCCGTGATCGACGGGGTCTGCGTGGCCCGCTACACCCTCGACGAGGGCGCCGAGGCGCAGGTGGGCCGGCACCCCGGTCCGGCCGGAATCGCCCTGCACAGCCTGCTGAAGCCGGAGACCGCCGCCCGGGTCAGCCGGACCCATGTGACCGTCTCCGCCCGCAAGGGCTCGGTGCTGATCCGCGACGTCAGCAGCTACGGCACCCGGATGCGGCCGGCCGGCCGGCGCGGCGGGTTCGGGCCGTGGGAGCCGCTGCCGCCGGGGACCGGCCGGCCGTTCCGCCCCGGGGACGAGGTCGAGCTCGCCCCCGGCGTGGTCCTGACCCGCAGTGGCCGCCGGTTCCCCGCCGAACTGGCCGACGCGTGGCGGGGTGCGGGCGGTGCGGGCGGTGCGGAGCCGCCGGGGGCGAGTGCGCCCACCCGCCGGTACTGACGGGCCTACAGTCCCTGCCAGGCAGGCTTGTTGGCGTAGGTGTGGCGGAAGTAGTCCGCGAGCTTCAGCTTGGACGCGGCTGCCTCGTCCACGATCACCGTGGCGTGCCGGTGCAGTTGCAGCGCCGAGGCCGGCACCAGGGCCGACAGCGGGCCCTCGACGGTCTGCGCCACCGCCTCGGCCTTGCCCTCGCCGGTGGCCAGCAGCACCAGGTGGCGGGCGTCCAGGATGGTCCCGATGCCCTGGGTGATGACGTGGTGCGGCACCTGGTCTATGTCGTTGTCGAAGAAGCGGGCGTTGTCGAGGCGGGTCTGCTCGGTCAGCGTCTTGATCCGGGTGCGGGAGGCCAGCGAGGAGCAGGGCTCGTTGAAGCCGATGTGCCCGTCGGTGCCGATGCCCAGCAGCTGGAGGTCGACGCCGCCGGCCTCGGCGAGCGCCCGGTCGTACGCCTCGCAGGCGGCCACGATGTCCGCGGCCGAGCCGTCCGGTCCCATGAAGGAGTCCTCGGACAGGCCGAGCGGCTCCACCACCTCGCGGAGCACGACCGCGCGGTAGGACTCGGGGTGTCCGGCCGGCAGGCCGACGTATTCGTCGAGCTGGCAGATCCGGGCGCGGGAGGCGTCGACCTCGCCGCGCTGCACCTTCGCGGCCAGCGCCTGGTAGATCGGCAGCGGCGTCGACCCGGTCGCCACGCCGAGCAGGGCGTCGGGCTTGCGGCGTACCAGGGCGGCCATGGCCTCGGCGATGAGCTCGCCGCCTGCCTTGGCGTCCGGGACGATGACAACTTCCACGCTGGGCCTGCCGATCTGGAGAGAAGCTCGATTGTGGTATAGACCAATCTAGCAGAGCCGGGGCGGGCGAGGGGGTGCTTCGGCCGCTGCTCCGGCCACTGCTCCCATGGTGATCCGGATCGCCCGCCCCGGCCTCCCGGGTCAGAGCAGAGACAGCTGGAGGCCGCCCGTGACCGGCAGGTGCTGGCCGGTCACCCAGCCGGAGTCGGGCGAGGCCAGGAACGCCACGGCGCCGGCCACCTCCCCGGTGGTGCCCAGCCGGTGGAACACCGACCGGGAGGCCGCGTGCGCCCGGACCGCCGGATCGGCGAGCAAGGCCGCGTTCAGGTCGGTCTCCACGATCCCCGGGCCCACCGAGTTCACCGTGATCCCGCGCGGGGCGAGCTGCGCGGCCAGTGAGACGGTCAGCGCGTTCACCGCACCCTTGGCGGTGATGGTGGCCAGGATGGCCGGGAGGGCGATGTCCGGAGTGCCGGTCACATTGATGATCCGGCCGCCGTCCCGCAGCCGCGCCAGCCCGTGCTTGATGATGAAGAACGGCGCCTTGGCGTTCACCGCGTGCGCCCGGTCGTAGGCCTCCTCATCGGTGGCCTCGATGTCCGCGAAAGTCGCCGACCCCGCATTGTTGACCAGGACGTCCACCCCCGGGGTGCTCAGCGGATGGGCCTCGTACGCCGCCCAGAGCGCCTCCGCGTCCCCCGGAACCCCCAGCTCCGCCCGGAGCGCGAACGCCCGCCCGCCGGCCGCCTCGATCGCGGCCACGGTCTCCAGCGCAGCCGCCTCGTTGTTCCCGTAGTGCACGGCGACCAGCGCCCCGTCCCGGGCCAGCCGCTCCGACACGGCCCGCCCGATCCCCCGGCCGCCGCCCGTGACCAGTGCCGTCTTCCCGTCGAGTACACCCATGACGTGCCTCCCCATTCCGTCCGTCCAGAAATTGCTAGCGGTCGCTACAGAATGGGACCGTACCAGATTTGCTAGCGGGCGCTATAGAATTTGGGGATGGTGACCGGACAGCGTGGCAGGCCCCGTTCCTTCGACCGGGACGCCGCCCTCGACAAGGCCATGCATGCCTTCTGGGAGCGCGGCTACGAGACGACCTCCATCGCGGACCTCACCGCCGTGATGGGCATCGGCGCGCCCAGCCTCTACGCGGCGTTCGGCGACAAGCGGAAGCTGTTCGACGAGGTCGTGGCGGTGTACGGGTGCCGGTACGGGGACTTCGGGAGCGTGGCCCTCGCCGAGGAGCCCACCGCGCGGGCGGCGGTGGAGCGGATCCTGCGCGAGGCCGCCGAGATCTACACCGACCCGGGCCATCCGCGGGGCTGCCTGGTGATCAGCGCGGCCGTGAACACCGCCACCGAGGAGGTGGCGGAGGGCCTGCGGGTGCTTCGGGAGGCCAATCTGGCCGCCTTCGAGAGCCGGATCAGGGCGGATGTCGCCGCCGGGGTGCTGCCGGCCGATACGGACGCGGCGGCGCTGGCCCGGTACAGCTGGGCGGTGCTCCAGGGGATGTCCCAGCAGTCGCGGGACGGCGCGACCCGGGCGGAACTGGCGGCGGTGGCCGAGGTGGCGCTGCGGGCCTGGCCCGCCGCCTGACGGCCTGAGGGGCCGGTCGGAGATCCTCAGGGCCACGGTGCCGGGACGGGACCCTCAACCCGTCCGGCACCGCAGCCCGGAGTATGGCGGCCGGCGGGTGTGCGGTCCCGGCGGCCGGCAGGAGGGGCCTGCGCGGTCAGGGCAGAACGCGCTGGGCTTCCCTCGATCCGTCCTCCTGTGCGGGGAGGGCGGAAGTCTTCATTTCGATTGTGGACTAGACCAATCTGTTCTGTCCATCCACCGAGGAGGGCAGATCTGCTCCGGCGGTTCCTCCAACAGTACGCGGCCGACGGTACTCCTGGGTATTCCTGTGGGAAAGCCGTGCGCAATGTCATCCCCCGAACCCGGGGTACGCTCGCACACGTGCCCTCCATGAACGACCTCGTACGCCAGCACACCGCTCTCAGTGAGACTGACCTGGAGTGGCTCCACCTGCTGGTTTCGGAGTGGCAGCTGCTCTCCGACCTGTCCTTCGCGGATCTCGTCCTGTGGGTTCCCACCCTCGACGGCACCCGGTACGTCTCGGTCGCGCAGATGCGGCCCAACACCGGCCCCACCTCCTACCAGGACGACATGGTCGGCCACCTGGTTCCGCGCGGCCGTCGGCCGCTGCTGGACGCGGCCCTGGACGAGGGCCGGATCGTGCGCGAGGGCGACCCGGAATGGCGCGAGGAGGTGCCGGTCCGGGTGGAGTCCATCCCGGTCCGCCGCGAGGGCCGGGTGCTCGGGGTCATCGCCCGGAACACCAATCTGCTCACGGTCCGTACACCGAGCCGGCTGGAGCTGACCTACCTCCAGTCCGCCTCCGACCTGGCCCAGATGATCGCCGCCGGGGCGTTTCCGTTCCCCGGCCAGCAGGTCGACATGGATGCCTCGCCGCGGGTCGGCGACGGCCTGATGCGGCTGGACGCCGACGGCGTGGTGACCTACGCATCACCGAACGCGCTCTCCGCCTACCACCGGCTGGGCCTGGCCTCCGACCTGGTCGGCCAGCACCTGGGCACCACCACCGCCGAACTCGCCCCGTCCCGCGGCCCGGTGGACGAGGCACTGGTCAAGCTGGCCAGCGGCTGGGCCCCCCGGGAGACCGAGGTCGAGGGCAACGGCGGGGTCATCCAGCTGCGCGCCATTCCACTGAAGCCCAAGGGAACCCGGATCGGCTCCCTGGTCCTCTGCCGGGACGTCACCGAACTGCGCCGTCGCGAACGTGAATTGATCACCAAGGATGCGACCATCCGGGAGATCCACCACCGGGTGAAGAACAACCTGCAGACCGTGGCCGCACTGTTGCGGCTCCAGGCGCGCCGGATGGATTCGGAGAACGGTCGCGAGGCGCTCAACGAGGCGGTGCGCCGGGTCGGTTCGATTGCGATCGTGCACGAGACCCTCTCGCAGAACCTGGACGAGCGGGTCGAGTTCGACGAGATCGCCGACCGTGTGATCGCGATGGTCGCGGAGATCTCGCCCGGCAAGGTGGACTGCCGCCGCACCGGACGGTTCGGGATCCTGGACGCCGAGGTGGCCACCCCGCTGTCGATGGTGCTCACCGAGATCCTGCAGAACGCGCTGGAGCACGCCTTCGCGCCGGGGGAGCGGGGCACGCTGGAGGTGTCCGCGATGCGCAGCGGCACCGGCCGGGACGACGCCCGGCTGCTGATCACGGTGCTGGACGACGGCTGCGGGCTGCCCGAGGGTTTCGACCCTCAGCGGGCCGGCAACCTCGGGCTGCAGATCGTACGGACCCTGGTCGAGGGAGAGCTCGGCGGCAGCTTCGACATGGTGGCGAGCGAGCCGCGGGGCACCAAGGTGGTCCTGGACATACCGGCCAGCCCGCAGAAGTAGCAGTCACACAGTGTGACGCCGTGACCGCGAGGGTCCGGGGCACAGCACTGAGCCCCGGACCGAATGTTTCCCGGTCCGGGGCTCAAGAGCACGTTGCTGAGCGCTGCTTTGGGTACTACGCGCTGCGGCTCGAGGCTCGAAAGTCGATGTCAGGCGGTGGCGTTGCGCGCCCGGTTGCGGGCGGCGCGGCGCTTCATGGCGCGGCGCTCATCCTCGCTGAGGCCACCCCAGACGCCGGAGTCCTGGCCGGACTCGAGCGCCCACTGCAGGCACTGCTCCATGACGGGGCAGCGGCGGCAGACGGCCTTGGCTTCCTCGATCTGCAGCAGCGCAGGACCGGTGTTGCCGATGGGGAAGAACAGCTCGGGGTCTTCCTCACGACAAACGGCGTTGTGACGCCAGTCCATGGCTGCTACCTCTCTTGTGTGACTTGCACGTTGCTTGTGAATGTGAACGCTTTCACGAATCCCTACGCAAGGGAAGGGCCAACGCCCAGTTGCCCGGGGCGGTCCGTGATGCGTGGAGGGGTTCTGGCGGTCTTCGTGGGTGCCGGTCCTGCGGGCTGTCCCGATCGCCATGTAGAGATTCGCAAACCTCGGACGGGGATACAACCCCTTCCGGAAAGTTTTTTTTGATTCGTCGGTGTCGACTAGGTCACAGCCGTACTTCTTAGGGGTGGACCGGCGCCTAAACGTTCGAGTGAAAGGCTTTTAGGCTCTTCTACTCACACAATCACACGCAGTGCACGGCGAACGCCTGTGAACCGAACGCTGGTCCGCAGACCGAGGTGGTCTCCGTCCATCTGGAACGGAAGCGGCACCTTCGAATGCAAGGTGAAGTCGGTCAGATCGTGCAGAGACAAGGCATGCTTGCCGCGCGGGCCCCGCTCAGGAGTCGAGGTCAGCAGCTGTGTCGCGTAGCGCGCGACGGCCGGAGTTGACAAACGGTTCAGCGCCAGCACGTCAAGTGCGGTGTCGAAGGAGGCCTCCGGGGACGCGTACAGCGGGCGATTTCCCAGGTAGGTCCACGGCGAGGTGTTGCAGACTATCGACAGCACCAGGTTGTGGACGGGATCCGCGCCCGGCCGCTCCAGCGTCACCGTGCCGCGCCTCCGGTTGGAGTCCCCCAGGAACTGCCGTACGAGCTGTCGCACGTACAGGCCGTGGGTCGAACGCTTGCCGCGTTCCCGCTGCTGCTCCACCCGGCCGACCACGCCCGCGTCGAAGCCGAAGCCCGCGCAGAAGGTGAACCAGCGCTCCGGGACCCCCTCGTCCTCCGAGCCCGCCGGACCCGCCGCCAGTCCCAGCCCCACCGTCCGCTCGCGCCGCTCCCGCAGTGCGTCCAGCAGGGCGCCGGTCGCCTCGACCGCGTCATTGGGGAGGCCGAGCGCCCGCGCGAACACATTGGTGGACCCGCCCGGCACCACGGCCAGCCGGGGCAGGTGCTCCGGATCCGGGCCCGCGTGCAGCAGACCGTTGACCACCTCGTTGACCGTGCCGTCCCCGCCGAGCGCCACGACCAGCTCGATGTCCTTGCTCTCGGCGGCCTTGCGTCCCAGGTCCCGGGCGTGCCCCCGGTACTCGGTGGTCACCGCCTCCAGCTTCATCTCGCTGGCCAGGGCGTGGATCAAGACATCGCGCGTGCGCGCACTGGTGGTCGTCGCTGCTGGGTTGGCCACGAGGAGTGCACGCATGAGCGTCAGAGTACCCACCCGATGTCACACCACTCATACCGGCTGCCCCCACCGCCGCCCCGGGGCGCGCCGCTACCCTGCTGGGGTGAGTACGAAGCAGACCCCGCAGACCCCCGCGCCCGCGCCCGTCGTCCCCGGCCGGCTGACCGCCGCCGCGGCGCTCACCGCCCTCGAGGGCCTGGCGCTGGCCGGCCTCGGTGTCTACCTGCTGTTTGTCGGCATCGCCGGCGACGCCGACTCCCCGCAGCAGGCCGAGACCGGCGGCATCACCGTGCTCGCACTCGCCGCGCTGCCGCTGATCGCGGCCCGCGGGCTGCGCCTGGGCCGTCGCTGGAGCCGCGGCCCGGCACTGATCACCCAGATCATGGCCATGCCGGTGGCCTGGACCCTCTGGACCACCGGCGGCGCGATGATCGCGGCGGCCGTGGCCCTGGCCCTGGCCGCACTGGCCGTGATCGTCCTGCTGGTGAACCCGACGGCCACCGAGGCCCTGGGCATCGGGCCCAGGGACGCGGCGTAGGACGTATAGGACGTATTAGGGCGTATATGGCGTAGGGCGTAGCGGCTGCTCCGCCGCCTACTCCTCCACCAGGAGCTTCTCCCGAAGCTGGGCCAGGGTGCGGGCCAGCAGGCGGGAGACGTGCATCTGGGAGATGCCGACCTCCTGCGCGATCTGCGACTGCGTCATGTTGCCGAAGAAGCGCAGCAGCAGGATCCGCTTCTCCCGGGGCGGCAGCCCCTCCAGCAGCGGCTTCAGTGACTCGCGGTACTCGACGCCTTCCAGCGCCTCGTCCTCCGCGCCCAGCGTGTCCGCGACCGCCGGCGACTCGTCGTCGGTGTCCGGCACGTCCAGCGACAGCGTGCTGTAGGCATTGGCCGATTCCAGCCCCTCCAGCACCTCCTCCTCGGAGATCCCGAGCCGCTCCGCCAGCTCGTGCACCGTGGGGGAGCGGCCGTGCTGCTGGGACAGCTCGGCCGTGGCGGTGGTCAGCGACAGCCGCAGTTCCTGGAGGCGCCGCGGGACGCGGACCGCCCAGCCCTTGTCGCGGAAGTGCCGCTTGATCTCGCCGACCACGGTCGGGGTCGCGTACGTCGAGAACTCGACGCCCCGGTCCGGGTCGAACCGGTCCACCGATTTGATCAGCCCGATGGTGGCGACCTGTGTCAGGTCGTCCAGTGGTTCGCCCCGGTTGCGGAACCGCCGCGCCAGGTGTTCGACCAGCGGCAGGTGCATCCGGACCAGCCGGTTGCGGAGCTCGGCCCGCTGCGGGGACCCCTCCGGAAGTTCCCGCAGCTGCAGGAACAGGGCCCGCGCGCCGCTGCGGTCGCGCGGATCGTGCCCCTCTTGATGTTCGTGCTGGTTCTCGCTCATAGGGCCCGCCCGTCGCTCCGCCGAGTCCAAAAAGCCGTCTGCCGCCGTGCCGTCCGTCGGCCCGCCGTCCGCCGGCCCGCCGTCCTCCACCGGGTGGGGGCGGGCATGCTGCTCCGGGATGCCTGCCGCCTCCCGCACCGGGGTCTCCCCGCCGCTCACGCCGGGCCTGGTCCCGCGCCGCGCTGTTTGTAGAGGCTGATACTGACCGTGCGGTCCTCCTCGACCGTGGACTCGACCTTGCCGGCCAGCGCCGACAGGACGGTCCAGGCGAATGTGTCGCGCTCCGGTGCACGTCCGTCGGTCGTCGGGGCCGACACGGTCACCTCCAGCGAGTCGTCGACCAACCGGAATACGCAGCTGAGGACGGAGCCGGGCACGGCCTGCTGGAGCAGGATCGCGCAGGCCTCGTCCACCGCGATGCGGAGGTCCTCGATCTCGTCGAGGGTGAAGTCCAAACGTGCCGCGAGGCCGGCCGTGGCCGTACGCAGCACCGACAGGTAGGCACCCGCGGCCGGCAGCCGGACTTCCACGAAGTCCTGGGTCCCGGGCTCGCCTGCGATCTGGGACACCCTCACCTCCAAGGTGGTACGAGCTCTGTTCGCCGGTGACGCTATCGCGATCCGGACGATCGTGTCGCGGCACCCCCGGTGGCACCCGACCCCAGACCAATGGCAGTCAGTGACTGATGGTAAGCCCATGGGTACACACAGTGGCTAGGGGTCTGCGGGCCCAAATCGAGGGAACCGGCGGAGGGTTGACCTACCCCACCGCGAGCGATCGAACCTCAGACGATCGAGGCATCGACAAAACACCACCGCCAGGTCTCGCCGGGCTCGAAACTCCGCATCACCGGATGGCCGGTTTCGAGGAAGTGCGCGGTGGCGTGGCGGTGCGGGGAGGAGTCGCAGCACCCGACGTGGCCGCACCAGAGGCAGAGCCGCAACTGCACCGGATGGCTGCCCATGGCTTCGCATTGCGGGCAGGTCAGGGCATGTGGGGCAGGCTCGGGGCGCGGCAGTTCCGGTAGGTGCGTGCACTCGCTCATGATGGCCAGGTTACGCAGGTGGGGGCGCGCGTCGAGGAATCGGCGAGGGATGGAGGGCGGATCTTCCATGGAGGTACTTCCGCTGGTCGCGCTGGTGGCGGCCAGCGCCGCCGTGGCCGGGCTGGCCCGCCGCACCCCGGTGCCGGCGCCGCTGCTGCTGGTCGCGGCCGGGCTCGTGGCCGCGTACCTGCCGGGGATGCCCGACTACACCCTGGACCCACACATCGTCCTGCCGCTGCTGCTGCCCCCGCTGCTCTACACGGCGGCGGTGGACAGCTCCTACCTGGACCTCCGGGCGAACTTCCGGCCGGTCGCGCTGCTGTCGGTCGGCTATGTCCTCTTCGCGACCCTGGTGGTCGGCTATGTGGTCCACCTGGTGGTGCCGGGGCTGCCGCTGACGGCCGCGCTGGTCCTCGGCGCGGTGATCGCCCCGCCGGACGCGGTCGCCGCGACCGCGATCGCCCGGCGGCTCGGCCTGCCCAACCGGATCACCACCATCCTGCAGGGCGAGTCGCTGGTCAACGACGCCACCGCCATCACCGCCTACAAGGTGGCGCTCGCGGCGGTGGTCGGCGAGGGCGCCGGCTGGGCGGGCGGGATCACCGAGTTCCTGCTGGCCTCGGTCGGCGGTGTGGGCGTCGGCCTGCTGCTGATGGTCCCGATCCACCACCTCCGCACCCGCCTGCGGGAACCCCTGCTCCAGAACACCCTCTCCCTGCTGATCCCGTTCGTGGCGTACGCGGTGGCGGAGCGGGTGCACGCCTCCGGGGTGCTGGCGGTGGTCGTGGTGGCCCTCTACCTGGGCCACCGGGCCTGGCAGGTCGACTTCGCGACCCGGCTCCAGGAGGCGGCGGTCTGGAAGATGGTCGCGTTCATCCTGGAATCGGTGGTCTTCGCACTGATCGGCCTCCAGCTGCCGGTGGTCCTCAAGGACCTGGGCGAGTACGAGGGCCTGGACGCGGCCTGGTACGCGCTGGCCGTGTTCCTGGTGGTGGTGGTCGCCCGGTTCGTCTGGGTGTTCCCGGCCACCTTCCTGCCGAGGGTGCTGTCCGCGCGGATCCGGAAACGGGAGCCGACGACGGACTGGAGGTCCCCGGTGATCGTCGGCTGGGCGGGCATGCGGGGAGTGGTCTCGCTGGCGATCGCCTTCTCGATCCCGCTGACCCTGGACGACGGCAGCCCCTTCCCGTACCGCAACCTGATCCTCTTCCTCACCTTCACCACGGTGATCGCCACGCTGGTGGTGCAGGGCCTGACCCTGCCGCCGCTGATCCGGCTGCTGCGGCTGCCGCCGCGGGACGTGCAGGCTGAGACGCTGGCGGAGGCGCAGGCCCAGAGCGAGGCCTCGCGGGCGGCGGACGAGCGCCTGACGGAACTTCTGGAGGACCCGGCCAACCAGCTCCCGCCGCCGCTGGCGGACCGGCTGCGCACGGTGCTGGAGCGGCGGCGCAACGCGGTGTGGGAGCGGCTGGGGGAGGTGAACCCGGTGACCGGGGAGTCGGCGGACGAGGTCTACCGGCGGCTGTCGCGGGAGATGATCGAGGCGGAGCGGGAGGTCTTCGTCGACCTCCGCGACCGGCGCCGGATCGACGACGAGATGCTCCGCGTGCTGCTCCGCCGGCTGGACCTGGAGGAGGCGGCGGCGTACCGGGAGGAATGACGCCGGGCCGGGACCGCGGCCATCAGGGGCGGCCGGTCACGACGGCGGCCACGGTCGTCCCCGCGGGGAACGCGCCGGCTTCGGCCAGGGAGGCCAGGGCGAACAGCAGCTTCGCCACGTAGATGCGCTCCACCGGGAGCCGGTGCCGGGCCTCGAAGTCCGCGGCGAAGGCCTCCAGGTCCGCCGGCACCCGGGCATAGCCACCGTGGTGGAAGCCTTCCGCCAGGGACCAGTTGCCGAGGGGCGCTCCGAAGGCCGCCGCCTGGAGGGAACGTATCTCCTCGGCGAGGAAGCCCCCGCGCAGCACCGGCACCCCCAGCGCCCGCTGCCCCGGCCCCAGCCCGGCCGCCAGGCCGGCCAGCGTCCCACCGGTGCCACAGGCGACCGCCACCACATCCGCCGCCCCGGCGAGCTCGCGGCCCAGCTCCGCGCAGCCCGTCAGGGCGAGCGGATTGCTGCCGCCCTCGGGGACCACGTACGCCTCGGCCGCGCCCGCCTCCGCCGGCAGGGCGGGATCCGACTTCTCCCGGTACCGGGCCCGGCTCACGAAGTGCAGCCGCATCCCGTCGGCCACGCACTGCGCCAGCGAGGCGTTCAACGGCCGCCCGGCCAGCTCCTCGCCGCGCACAACGCCCACGGTGGGCAGCGCGAGCAGCCGCCCGGCGGCGGCGGTGGCCCGCAGATGGTTCGAATAGGCCCCGCCGAAGGTCAACAACGAGGGATACCCACCCTCGACGGCGGCCCGCAGATTGGGCGCCAGCTTCCGCCACTTGTTCCCGGGCAGCTCCGGGTGCACAAGATCATCCCGCTTGACCACCAGCCGCACCCCACCCCGCTCGAACCGCTCGTCCCGAACCTCCTGCAGCGGAGAGGGCGGGCGTGGCTGCAAGAGCAGGTCGAGATGCGCGGGACGGTTCACCCGTCCATTGTGTGCCGGTCGGGGTGTGAACGCGTACGGTGCGTCCGTGGAGGTACGCCCCGATGGCTCGGACCGAGTACTACGACGATCCCCACGCGCCCGCGCCGAACAGCATGGTCGTGGCCGCATCGGCGGTGGTCACCGACGGCGAGGGTCGCATCCTGTTGCAACGGCGCACGGACAACGGCCTGTGGGCGCTGCCCGGCGGAGGGATGGACCTGGGTGACTCGCTGCCCGGCACGGCCGTCCGTGAGGTCAAGGAGGAGACCGGGCTCGACGTGGAGATCACGGGACTGGTCGGTACGTACACGGACCCCCGGCACATCATCGAGTACAGCGACGGCGAGGTCAGGCGACAGTTCAACGTCTGCTTCACTGCCCGCATTACGGGCGGAGAACTGGCCTTTTCTGACGAGAGCACGGAACTGCGCTTCGTGGCAGCGGCAGACCTCGACGCGCTGCCCCTGCACCACACCCAACGCCTGCGCCTCCAACACTTCTTGGAGCGCCGCCCCGCGCCGTACCTCGGCTGACCATGCGCCTGCCGGGGTGAGAGGCTGAACGCCGTGATCACAGAGAATCCTGAACTCTGGGCGTTCCTGAAGTCCCTCCGGTCTGGTGACCACCTCTCCGGCACTGTGGCGGACGTGCGGTCATTCGGCGTGTTCGTGGCGCTGGATGACGGACCTCAGCATCCGGTGTATCCGGGGGTCGGCTTCATTACCATCCCCGATCTGTCGTGGCGGAGATTCGAGTCCGTTTCCGAGGTGGTCGAGATCGGACAACAGGTCACCTGCGAGTTCCTGTACTTCGACTCCTGGAACGGCGAGGCCAGGCTCTCGTTGCGCGCGCTGGAACCGGACCCGTTCCAGCAGTTCGCCGACATGGTGCGGGAGGGGATGCAGGTGGACGGAAGGGTCACCAAACTCGTGCCCTTCGGTGCCTTCGTATGCGTTGCAGACGGTGTGGAGGGATTCGTCCATCTCGAAGAGCTGGCTCTCGAACCCGTCGAAACCCCCGAGCAAGCCGTCCAGGTGGGTGACCGGATCAAGGTCGTCGTTACGCGGGTCGAGCGCGATCGGCGCCGGCTCGGTTTGTCCCGCAGGCAGGCGGAAGCCGGGTCGGCTTGATCGTGACCCCGGTGGGGGCGAGGGGGTGTGGGCGGTTGGGGTTCCTCGCCCCCGGTGGGTTACTTCAGGCGTTCGGCCACGCGGTCGCGCATTGAGCGCATCGTGAAGCCCTTCGGGTCGATCTTGCCCGGCTGCCACTCCAGGTGGCCGATCACCGAGCGGGCGTTCCAGCCGTGGACGCGGCAGACGGCTGCTGCCGCGCGGGCGATCGCGGCGAGTTGGATCTCCGGCCAGGGGTCCCGGCCGTCGCCGAGGTTTTCGCATTCGAAGCCGTAGAAGTGGCGGTTGCCGTCCCTGTTCGCCTGGTTGTCCGGTGGCAGGGCCTTCTCCGCGATCACCGCCGCCAGTACGTCCGAGTCCCCGGCCCCGGCGTGGTTGGCGCGGCCGTAGCCGACCAGGTGGACCCGGCCGTCCTTGGTGATCACGCCGTGGCAGAGCGGACCGGGGAGGTCCGCGTCGCCCTCGCGGCAGATGGACACCGTCGTTGCGGTGCCCCGGGAGACCGTGTGGTGGATCATCACCCCGTGGACCGGCCCCCAGGGGCCCTTGTGGTTGCGGTTGTGCGTGCGCCAGGCGCCGACTTCGACGACGGTCAGCCCCTCGCCCCGCAATGCGTTGATGAACCGTTCCGAGGACATGGGTGCGGCCATGGCCGCCTCCTTCCTTGCGTACCCGTTGTCACCGGGTGTAGCGGAGGCGGCCCTTCCGCGGCTAGTGCCTTCGTATGTTGTTCGTACGTTGAGCGAGCCGATTCGGACAGTCGGCCTCAGGCGTTCGCGAGCCACAGATCCGGGCCGAACACCTCATAGTGGATGTCCGCCGCCGGCAGGCCCTTGGCCAGCAACTGCTCGCGGACCGCGCGCATGAAGGGCAGCGGGCCGCAGAGGTAGGCCCGGGTGCCCGGGGCGAGCGGGACGGGGGCCAGGTCCACCAGGCCCTGGAGGTCGCCCGGCTCCGGGGACTCCTCGTACCAGAAGTACGCCCGGGCATCGGCCAGTTTGCCGGTCAGCGCGCGGTGGTCGGTGCGCAGCGCGTGGTCGGCGGGGGAGCGGTCGGCGTGCACGACGGTGACCGGGGCGGTGTGTCCGGTGTCGGCCAGGTGCTCCAGCATCGACAGCATCGGGGTGCAGCCGATGCCGGCCGAGGCGAGCAGCAGCGGGTCCCGGCTGTCCGTCAGGACCAGGTCGCCGTACGGGGCGGAGACGCGCAGGGTGTCCCCGGGGTGGACCCGGGTGTGCAGGTGGTGGGAGACCTCCCCGTCGGGGCCGCCGGCGGCCGGGCCGTGCACCCGCTTGACGGTGATCGAGAGGTCCGGGGAGCCGGGCGCGCCGCAGAGGCTGTACTGGCGGATCTGCCGGGCGCCGTCGGGCAGTTCGACCTGGACCGAGACGTACTGGCCGGGCCGGTGCACCGGGGCGGGCCGGCCGTCGGCGGGGGCGAGCCGGAAGGTGGTGCAGTCGGGGGTCTCCTCGGTCCGGCCGGTCACCCTCCAGGTGCGCCAGACCTCGCCGGCCGCCACCTGCTGCTCGGCGTACAGGCGCTCCTCGATGGCGACCAGGGCGTTGGCCATCAGCCAGTAGACCTCGTCCCAGGCCTTGGCCACCTCGGGGGTGACGGCCTCGCCGAGGACCTCGGCGATCGCCGCGAAGAGGTGGAGGTGCACGGTCCGGTACTGCTCGCGGGTGACGCCCAGCGAGGCGTGCTTGTGCGCGATGCGGGCCAGCATCACATCGGGGCGGGTCCCGGGGTGGTCGACGAGGTGGGTGGCGAAGGCCGCGATGGATCCCGCCAGGGCCTGCTTCTGCACTCCGGCGGCCTGGTTGCCGCGGTTGAACAGGTCGCGCAGCAGCTCCGGGTGGGCGGTGAACAGCTTGCGGTAGAAGAGCTCGGTGATGTCCCCGATGGCGGCTCCGACGGCGGGCAGGGTGGCGCGTACGGTCGCGGTCGACTTCTCGGAGAGCATGGAGATCCTCGCTTCTTCTTAATTGGTATGTGGGATGCGTATTTAAGGGTGTGCGGATGGCCGGCCGGTCGGCCGGTCCCGGTTGTGGCTAGATCGTCGGTCTTTCGGTTCCGCCGGAGATCCCGAGCAGCAGCGGCCCGGTCGGGGTCGCCACCAGGTCGTTCACCGTCAGCGGGTCCAGCGCGGCGAAGAAGGCCTCCTGGGCCCGGCGGAGCGCGCCGCGGAGTACGCAGGCGGAGCGCAGCGGGCAGGGGGTGGTGCCCTCACACTCGACCACGTCGCCCGCGCCCTCCAGCTCGCGGACGACCCCGCCGACCGAGGCGGAGCGCCCGGCGCCGGTGAGGGTGAGCCCGCCACCGCGACCGCGCCGGGCCTCGACCAGGCCGAGGTGCTGCAGCCTGGCGACCACCTTGGCGGTGTGCGTGTAGGGGACCTGCATGGTCGCCGCCACCTCGCGGGTGGTCGGATGGTCCGCCTCCGCGACGGCCAGGCGCATCAGGACGCGCAGGGCCAGGTCGGTGAATCGGGTGAGCCGCATGGGCCCACGGTAGAGATATGTGCATCTGATATGCAAATTAAGGCGGTCTCCATCGACCGTGGCAGAAGAGAGTGCCCAGACCCGCTCGGAGTAGTCCCACCCTTTTGTGTAATGGCCCCGTCACGTTCCGTCCTGCGAGGCTTCGATCGCAGATTCATGGAGTGATCGAAGGGGAATGACACATGTCGGTCCAGGCAGGTTCCGAAACCGAGGCACAGTCGCTGCCGCAGCGCAGTCTCGCCACCTCGGCCGCACGGAACTTGGCAACCACGACCAAGTCCGTGCCGCAGATGCAGGAGATCACCTCCCGGTGGCTGCTGAAGATGCTGCCGTGGGTGTCCGTGCAGGGCGGCACGTACCGGGTCAACCGCCGGCTCAGCTACTCGGTGGGCGACGGACGCGTCACGTTCATCAAGACCGGGGACCAGGTCCAGGTCATTCCGGCCGAGCTCGGTGAACTGCCGCTGCTGCGCTCGTACGACGACATCGACGTGCTCGGCGAGCTCGCACAGCGCTGCCGGCAGATCGACTTCGAGGCCGGCCAGGAACTCACCTCCTTCGGCAGCCGCTCCGACACGGTCTTCCTGCTCGCCCACGGCCGCATCGACCAGGTCGGCCCGGGCCCCTACGGCGAGGACGCCGTGCTCCGCACCGTCGCCGACGGGGCCTACTTCGGCGAGGACAGCCTGCTCGACGACGAGGCGATCTGGGAGTACACCGCGCGTGCCGCCACCTCCGGCACCGCACTGGTCCTCTCCCGGCAGGACTTCCAGCTGCTCGCCGACCGCGTGGACTCCCTCCGCGCCCACCTCGACCGGGTCCGGGCCATGCCCGAGCAGCGCACCAACACGTACGGCGAGGCCGAGATCGACCTCTCCGCCGGCCACGTCGGCGAGGCTGTGCTGCCCGGCACCTTCGTGGACTACGAGGCCCGGCCGCGCGAGTACGAACTCTCCATTGCACAAACGGTCCTGCGCGTGCACACCCGGGTCGCCGACCTGTACAACCAGCCGATGAACCAGACCGAGCAGCAGTTGCGGCTCACGGTCGAGGCGCTGCGCGAGCGCCAGGAGCACGAGATGCTCAACAACCGCGAGTTCGGCCTGCTCCACAACGCGGACTACGACCAGCGCATCCAGCCGCACGACGGCGCGCCCACCCCCGACGACATGGACCAGCTGCTCAGCATGCGGCGCGGCTCCAAGCTGTTCCTCGCCCACCCCCAGGCCATCGCCGCCTTCGGCCGCGAATGCAACAAGCGCGGCCTGTACCCGGAGGCCGTCGAGATCGGCGGCCACCGGGTGCCGTCCTGGCGCGGGGTGCCGATCTTCCCGTCCAGCAAGATCCCGATCAGCGACGCCCGGACCACCTCGATCCTCTGCATGCGTACCGGCGAGGACGAGCAGGGCGTGATCGGCCTGCATCAGACCGGCATCCCGGACGAGATCGAGCCGAGCCTGTCGGTCCGCTTCATGGGCATCAGCGAGCAGGCGATCATCTCGTACCTGGTCACCGCCTACTTCTCGGCCGCGGTGCTGGTCCCGGACGCGCTCGGGGTGCTGGAGAACGTCGAGATCGGCCGCCGGCGCTGAACGCCATCGCGACCGGTGAGGGCCAGGAGGCCGCGGCTCTCCTGGAACACACGAGGGAAACGGTCAACCCGGAGCTGCGCCGCACGGTCGAGAACCTGCCCGGATCCATGCGGCGCGTGGCGATGTACCACTTCGGCTGGGAGGACGCGGACGGCACCCCGGCCGCGGGCAACGCGGGCAAGGCCATCCGGCCCGCCCTGGTGCTCGCCGCTGCACAGGCGCTGGGCGGGGACGCGGATCGGGCGGTACCGGCGGCGGTGGCCGTGGAACTGGCGCACAACTTCACCCTGCTGCACGACGATGTCATCGACGAGGACGTCCGGCGGCGCGGCCGGCCCACGGCGTGGACCGTGTTCGGGACACCGGACGCGATCATCGTCGGGGACGCCGTGATGGCGCTCGCCCTGCGTCTGCTGGCGGAGGATGCGCATCCGGCCTCCGCGCAGGCCTCGGCCCGGCTCGCCGCCTGTCTGATCGAGCTCTGCGCGGGGCAGCAGGCGGACTGTGCCTTCGAACAGCGGGCCCAGGTGTCGCTGGACGAGTGCCTGACCATGGCGATGGCCAAGACCGGTGCCCTGCTGGGGTGCGCCTGTGCGCTCGGTGCGCTCTATGCCGGGGCCGGGCCGGACGAGGTCGACGCCATGGACGCGTTCGGGCGGGAGGCCGGGCTGGCCTTCCAGCTGATCGACGACCTGATCGGCATCTGGGGCGACCCGGAGCACACCGGCAAGCCGGCCGGCGCCGATCTGCTCGCCCGCAAGAAGTCCCTGCCCGTGGTGGCAGCCCTCACCTCAGGCACCGACGCGGGCCGGGAACTGGCCGAGCTGTACGCCGGGCCCATGACCGGCGACGACGTGCACCGGGCCGCCGAAGCGGTGGAGCGGGCCGGGGGCCGCGACTGGGCGCAGGCCCATGCCGCGGACCGGATGGGCCGGGCGGTGCACCAGCTGTCCCGGGCGGTACCGGACCTTGCGGCGGCGGGCGGTCTGCTGGCGCTGGCGGAGTTCGTGACCCGGCGTACGCGGTAGCCCGGGCGCGTCCGATAGCAGAACCGCCCAGGTGGGCCAAGGAGCGTTCCGGCACCTCATGGTGCCGGAACACTCCTTTCCGCATGATCCGGCCAACTCTAGGATCACTCACGGTTGTTGACGCGTGAGCGAAGGGTGAGACCAGTGGGGCTGGACATACGCCAGGCAGGGCCGTCGGACCGGGACGCGGTGGCGCGGCTGCTCGACGAGGCCTTCCGGAACGACCCGGTGAGCAGCTGGGTCTTCCCCGACCCGGAGCACCGGCGCGCGGTGCACGGGAAGTTCCTCGGGGTGTTCGTGGACGTGGCGCTCGAGCAGGGCCGGATCGACTACGCCGTGGACGGCTCCTGCGCCGCCCTGTGGCTGCGGGTCCCGGCCGGGGAGCACGAGGACGAGGACGAGGAGGACATCCCGGCGAAGATGCGCGCGGTGGCCGATCCGGACAACGAGCGCTGCGAGCTGGTCGGCCGGCTGACCGGCGAGGTGCACCCGACCGCCGAGGAGCACGAGTACCTGCTGATGATCGCGGTCGATCCGGCCCGGCAGGGGGAGGGGCTGGGGACCGGGCTGATGCGGCCGGTGCTGGACGCCTGCGACCGGGACGGCGTACCGGCGTACCTGGAGGCGAGCAGCGAGCGGAGCAAGCGGCTGTACGAGCGGCTGGGCTGGGAGTTCACCGGGACGGCGGTACAGCTGCCGGACGGGCCGCCGATGTGGCCCATGTGGCGCAAGCCGCGCGGCTGATTGCACGGCTGGGTGCGCCGCTGATTGCGCAACCACTTCATGTGTAGTACTTTGCTCGAAGTGCTTCGAGTTGGAGTGCTGCTCATTCAGGGGGGGATTCTTTGCGCAAGCTGACCTATTTCGTCGCCACCTCGGTCGACGGCTTCATTGGCGGGCCGGACGGCAACGCCGACTTCTTCAACCAGTGGCTGGACCCCGAGTACCGGGACTGGATGGCCGCGGAGTACCCGGAGACCCTGCCCACTCATGTGCAGGAATTCTTCGGGATCAAGGACCTCGAGGCCCGGCGCTTCGACGCGGTCATCCAGGGCCGCGGGACGTACGAGGAGGGTCTCAAGCTGGGCATCACCAGCCCCTACGCCCACCTGGAGCAGTACGTGGTCAGCCGCTCGCTGGCCACCTCGCCCGACCCGGCCGTCGAGCTGATCGCCGGGGATGTGGTGGCCCGGGTGCGCGAGCTCAAGGCGCAGGACGGTCTCGGGATCTGGCTGTGCGGCGGCGCCGACCTGGCCGGGCAGCTGGTGGAGGAGATCGACGAGTTCGTGGTGAAGACCTACCCGGTCGTGGCCGGGTCCGGGGTGCCGATGACCCGGGCCGGGTTCGGCGTGCGGGAGGTCGAGCTGCTCGGGGTGAAGGGCTTCGGGGGCGGCCAGGTGGTCTCCACCTACGCGCGCAAGCGCTGAACCGGGTCTCCGGGTCTCCGGGTGAACCGGTTTCCGGGTGAACCGGAGCAAAGCGGACTAATGTAGACATATGAGCGGTCATGATCAGTATCGTCATCTGACGGTGGCCCCGCAGGCCGGGCACGAGCAGCTGTTCTGCCCGGCCTGCGGGCGCCCTGTCGATACGGTGCTCAGGCGGCGCAAGGTCCTGGGGGCCTTCGTACCGGCGTGGGGCCCGGGTCCCTGCCGGAACCCGGAGTGCCCTGAGTACGAGCCCGGCGCGCCGTAGTGGTGGGAGTTCCGCTCTAGCGCTGGGCGACCAGGCCGTTGCGCCAGAGGTAGTCGACGCGTGAGCGCTCCGCCCCGTTCGGCTGCGCGTTCTGGCAGGACGTGCCCGGCCCGCCGCCCGACATCAGCTCGCTGCACGGACCCGAGTAGTGGTCCGGCAGGCCGAGCACGTGCCCGGTCTCGTGGGAGGTCACCCGGGTGGAGTTGTACTGCTGGTTCTGCCGGTAGTCGAGGAAGATGTAGCCCCGGCCGTGCCCGTCGGTGCTGGCGTACGAACCGCGCGAGTCATTGCCCTCGTAGTACGCGAAGTTCCCGCCCGAGGAGACCTCCTGGAGCTTCACGTTGGACACCGAGCTGTTCCAGATCTGGGTGGAGCGGGCTATCTGGGTGCGGAAGCTGGGCGCATTGCGGGTGTTGTAGGTGACGGTGACCGCGAGCGCGCCCGGGTTGGCCTTGCGCTGCTCGGCCACGGAGCGCTGCACGGCGTCGAAGAAGGCGCGGTTGGCGTCCGCGTTCTCCTGTGACCGTTCGTACGCGGCATAGCTCGCGGCGTTCCCGGCCGGCATCGGCGCCGGGGCCGCGCCGGCGGCGGGGGCGGTGACGCCGAGGGCGGTCGCGAGACCGAGTCCGATCACGGTGGCCAGAACGGCCTTACGGGAGCTGCTGGTGCGTCGGGAGTGGCGCATGGTGGGGGGCTCCTCCTGAATCCGGTGCGGGGGGTGGGTGGTTCCGGTACCGGAGTCTGGGGGAGCCGGGGTGGCCGGCGGATGATGTCAGCGCTCGATAACACCGGGCTATCGGGAGGGTGGCGGACTGGCCAACTCTGGCCAACTCGCTTGAAAATGGCGGGAATAGGTGGGGTGTTAGTGGCTGGTGCGGTCTGCGGGCCGCGTCCTACTCTCGGGTCATGGAGCTCGAGGTGAGGCATCTGCGCGCGCTGTGCGCCATTGCCGACGCCGGCAGTCTGCACAAGGCCGCCCGGCAGCTCGGCGTCAGCCAGCCCTCGCTGACCACGCAGCTTCAGCGGATCGAACGGGCTCTGGAAGGGGAGCTGTTCCTGCGCGAGCGCACCGGCTGCCGGCCCACGCCGTTCGGGCGCACCGTGCTCGGCCGGGCCCGGCCGCTGCTGGCGGAGATGGCCGCGCTGGTCGCAGAGGCGCGGGCGCAGGCGCACGGCCAGCGGCTGCGGATCGGCTCCACCGCCAGCCGGGCGCTGCCGGGCTGGCTGCGCAGGCTGCACCGGCGGCTCCCCGACACCGAGACCACGCTGGTGGTGGACGTGTCGGCGAACGCGCTGCTGCGGATGGTGGCGGCCGGGCAGCTGGATGTGGCCTTCGTCCACGAGGTGGAGGGCAGCCCGCTGCGGGTGCCGGCCGGGTTGCAGATGCGGGTGCTGATGGAGCGCGAGCCGCAGTTCGTGTCGATGGCCCGGAACCATCCGGCCGCCCGGCAGCCGGTGGTGGACCTGCAGGACTTTGCGCGGGACCGGTGGACGGTGGACCCGTCGGTGGACGGCGAATGGGACGGCCTGCGGCGGGTGTTCGCCGGCGCCGGCCTCGACCCGCCGGTGCTGCACACCGACTACCACACTGCGGCTTCGCTGATCGTGTCGGGCGAGGCGGTGGCGCCGTGCCAGCCGACGTCGGGGCCGCGGGACGACATGGCCATACGGCCGCTGCAGGGTGATCCGCTGGCGGTGCGGTTGCTGTTGGCGACGCGGCCGGGGGCGCATGCGGAGGTGTACGCGGACCTGCGGGCGGCCTACCGGGAGCTGGCGCTCCGAACGGCCCCATACCGCGCCTGGCTCCACCGCACAGGCAGCCCCCTCTTGTCCGCGGCCTAACCCCCTTGCGGGGGCCGGGCCCGCTTTCCGGGGCTGCGCCCGTACAGGCTCCGCCCGGCAGGGCCGCGGGGCTGCGCCCCGGCCGCGGGGCGGCAGGGCCCGCAGGGTATGCGGGCTTCGCCCGGCCCCCGGTTCCGGGGCTCCGCCCCGAGCACGGGACACCGGCCCCCGCACGGCGCGCGGGCCCCGCCCAGCACCCTTCCGGGGCTCCGCCCCCGGCTTCCCGGCCGGTGAGTGCTGCGCCCCGGACCCGCTTGCGGGGCTCCGCCCGCGGCCCCCCCCGGCCGGTGGGTGCTGCGCCCGGACCCAGGTTCCGGGCTGCGCCCCGCCCCGCGGTGGCTGCGGGCTTCGCCTGGCCCGTTTCGGGGCTACGCCCCCGGCCGGGCCCGCCGCGGGGGGCTTCGCTCGGGCCCTGCTTTGGGGCTGGGGCCACGCCCCCGCGCCCCCAGGGGGTGCGGGCTCCGCCTCTGGGCCCGCTCCGGACGGGCCGGGCCCGCAGGGCGGGCGGGGCTTTGCTCGGGGCCGGCCTTGACTTGGGTGGGGCGCGATATATCGTGTTAGGCGGAAGACGCGATATGTTGCGTCGCGTTCCGACGAGGAGGATCCGCACCCATGGCCGAGCAGACCTGGTCCATCGCCGAGCCGCAGAAACTCACCTTCGAATCCCCGGTGAAGCGCCTGCGCGTCCGCGTCCTGGACGGCACCGTCAACGTCGTCGGTACCGACGAAGGGCCGGCCCGGCTGGAGGTCTCCGCCGTGGACGGCCCCCCGCTGCACATCGTGCAGGACGGCGACACCCTCACCGTGTCCTACGAAGACCTGCCCTGGAACGGTTCCCAGGGCCTGCGCGAATGGTTCGACTCCAAGCCGTGGGAGAGCTGGCGGTCCGGCTCCGGCCGCAAGGCCTGGGAGCGCAGCGCCGTCGTCACCCTCACCCTGCCCGTCGACGCCCGCGTCCAGATCGCCGCGGTCGGCGCGGCCTCCGTCGTCTCCGGCATCCGCGGCGGGACCGAGCTGCACGGGGTCTCCGGTGACGCCACCCTCGTGCGCCTGTCCGGCAGCGTCCGCACCCGCACCGTCACCGGTAGCGTCGAAGCCCAGTCCGTGAACGGGGACTTCCGGTTCCGCTCCGTCTCCGGCGGACTCACCCTCGTCGACGGCTCGGCCGGCACCGTACAGGCCGAATCGGTCAACGGGGACATGCTCCTCGACCTGGCCCCCGACCCCGCCGCCGAGCGGCCGGTCGACATCAGCCTCAATTCCGTTTCCGGGCAGGTCGCGATCCGGCTCCCGCACCCGGCCGACGCCAGGGTCGAGGCCAGCACCACCAGCGGCGGCATCTCCAACGCCTTCGAGGACCTGCGGGTCTCCGGCCGGATCGGCTCCAAGAAGATCACCGGCACGCTCGGGGACGGCACCGGCACGCTCCGCGCCACCACCGTCTCCGGGTCCATCGCCCTGCTGCGCCGCCCCGACAACTCTGAGACGTCGGCCCCCCTTTCGTTCGACAAGAAGGTGCTCTGACATGCCGCCCGTCTTCGCCCACGGCCGCCTCCGCCTCTACCTGCTGAAGCTGCTGGACGAGGCGCCGCGCCACGGGTACGAGGTGATTCGCCTGCTGGAGGAGCGCTTCCAGGGCCTGTACGCGCCCTCGGCCGGCACCGTCTACCCGCGGCTGGCCAAGCTGGAGGCCGAGGGGCTGGTCACGCACGCCACCGAGGGCGGGCGCAAGGTGTACTCGATCACCGATGCCGGCCGGGCCGAACTGGCCGGCCGCAGCGGTGAACTCGCCGACCTGGAGCTGGAGATCCGCGAGTCGGTTTCCGAACTGGCCGCCGAGATACGCGACGACGTCCGCGGCGCAGCGGGCGACCTGCGGCGCGAGATGCGCGCCGCGGCCTCTGCCTCCGCCACCCCCGACCCGGGCCCCTCGGACGATGCCTGGGCCGCGGCGAAGGAGGAGCTCCGGCGGGCCCGCCAGGAGTGGAAGGAACAGGCCCGCCGGGCCAAGGACGAGAGCCGCCGGGCCCGCGAGGAGGCCCAGCAGGCACGCCGGCAGGCCAAGGAGGCGCAGGACAAGGCCCGCGAGGAGGTCCAGCGGATCGCCGGCCAGCTGCAGGAGCAGTTCGCCCGGTCCGGCCTGTCCGACATCACGGACAAGCTCGGGGCTTGGCTCGGTGGCACCGGCCCGGCCGAGCCGGCGGCCGAAGCGCGCAAGACCGGCTCCGCATGGGCCGCCGACCTGGCTCCCACCGGGGATCCGGCCCGCGATCTGGACCGGCTGCTGGACCGTTTCCGCGACGACGTCCGCGACGCGGCCCGCGACCACGGGGTGACCACCTCACAGGTCGAGGAGGCGCGCCACCGCCTCTCGGCCGCCGCGGCCGACCTCACCTCGGCCCTGCGCACCCGCGGCTGACCTGACCTGACCCGGCACGCGCGCAGCCCCCCGGCCTGTCACGGCCGGGGGGCTGCGGTGCTCGCCCAGGGGAGGAGGTGAGCCGGATCAGAGTTCGGATCAGAGGGTCTTGCGGTTCTCCGTGACTCGGGTGCGGAGCGTGGCCAGGGTTGCCGTCAGCGTCTCCTGGACCGCGTTCAGCTGCTCCTCGGTGAGCTCGTGGTGCTTGGTGTTGTCGCGGACCTCCTCGGCGAAGCGCTCCAGCATCCGCTTCAGCCGGCGCTGCGCGTCCTTCGGGTCCTTCGGCTTGTTGCCGCCCCACTGCATGCTGCTCTGGATGCGGTTGTCGATGTCCTCCTGGATCCGGGCGTTGAAGTCAGCGCCGGAGTACTGCTCGCGGTAGGACTCCTCCAGGTTCTCCTTGAGCTGCTGAGCCTGGTCCTGAGCCTGAGCGCGCATCTGAATCACCGATTCCTTCGTTTCGTTCTTGATGGATTTCACGGTCTGCTTGATCGACTTGCCGAGTGCGGGCCGGCTCTTGGCCGTTGCGGGCTTCAGGTGCCCGGACAGCTCCGCGATGGTCGGGTGCTGGAAGAGCAGCCGGATGGAGACTTCCAGTCCGACGGTCCGCCGCAGCCGGCCGATGATCCTGGTCGCCTTCAGCGAGTTGCAGCCGAGGGCGAAGATGTTGTCGTCGATGCCGACCCGCTCGACGCCGAGCACCTCGGCGAACACCCCGCACACCGCCTCTTCCTGCGGGGTGCGGCCCGGGCGGTGGCCGGCGTCCGCGGCGGTGTCCGCGCCGGGCTCGGGCAGGGCGTCCCGGTCCACGGTCCCGTCCACCGTCAGCGGCAGCTCGTCGAGCGTCACCACCGTGGCCGGCACCATGTGCTCCGGCAGCTGCTGCGCCACGAACTCGCGCAGCTGCTCGGCGGTCACGCCCGCCGAAGCGGAAGCCACCGTGCCGCCCACCCGCAGCGGTACGACGTACCCGACGAGCTGGTCGTCGCCGCCCGGGCCGTCCGCCGCGCGGGCGACCACCGCCGCCTGCGACACCGCCGGGTGCGCGGCCAGCACGGCCTCCACCTCGTCGGTACGGAACCGCCGCCCGCGGATCTTCACCTGCGAGCCGCCGCGCCCGATCAGCTCGAGCCGGCCGTCGCGGCCCCAGCGGGCCAGGTCGCCGGTGCGGAACATCCGGGCCCCGGCCGGACCGAACGGGTCCGGCAGGAACCGGTCGGCGGTCAGGGCACCCCGGCCGTGGTAGCCGCGGGCCACCCCGCCCCCGACGTACAGGGCTCCGGTCACGCCCGTCGGAACCGGCGCGAAGGACTCGTTCAGCACGTGGAACCGCAGGCCGTCGAGCGGGTCGCCGAGCGGCAGGGTTCCGGTACGGGTTCCCGTACCGGCGGAGTCCTCGTCCCCGGCCGGCACCGTGAAGGCGGTGGCCCGGACCGTTCCGGCGGGGCTGTAGCTGCCCACCACGCGGACCCCCGGGATCGCCGTACGGACCCGCCGGGCGAAGGAGGCGAGCACCGGTTCGCCGGTGAGGACGACCGTCCCGGCCCGGAAGGCACCGGCACCGGCACCGGCACCGGTGGAGCCGTTCAGCAGCCCGGCGAAGAACGGCGCGGTCGTGCTGATCACATCGCCCGACCAGCCGCCCCGCTCCGCCAGCGCCCCGAGGTCCTGGACCACCTCGACGCAGGCGCCCCCGCTCAGTGCGGCGAGGATCTCGAAGGCCACCGCATCGCCGTGCGGCGAGGCCGCCAGCAGCCGGGTGCCGGGCGTCAGACCCGCCCCGGACGCGAACCCGGAGACCCCCTCGACCAGCGCGCGGTGGCTGATCGCGGCACCCGCCGGCGCACCGTCCTGCTGCGGCGCCCGCCGCAGCCAGGCCAGCTGCTGCGGGGCGGCGGGCACCGCCGCGACGCGGTCCCCGGCGCCCGGGACGGCGTACGGAGCGTCGACGTCCGCCTGGGTGAGCACCAGTCCGGCGCCCGCCTGGGCCGGCAGCGGATCGCGCTCCGGGCCGGACCGGCCGGAGCCGACCAGCACGAACGCGGCACCGGACTTCAGCGTCGCCAGCAGCGCCACGGCCAGCTGAGCGGAGCGCGGCAGGGCGAGCCCGACCACCGCCTCCGGTCCGGCACCCAGCCGGACCAGGTGCCGGGCCAGGGCATCCGCCCGGCGGTTCAGCTCCCCGTAGGTCAGCGAGAGCCCGCCGGAGACCACTGCGACCGCGTCCGGGGCCGAGGCCGCCTGCCGCTCGACGAGAGCGGGCAGGGTGTCCGCGGTGACCGAGGCGGCGGTGACCGCCGCGCGGTAGCCCGCGATGATCCGGTCGCGTTCGACGTCCAGCAGCACGTCGACCGCGTCGACCCGCAGGTCCGAGTCGGCCAGCAGCTGCCGGAGCACCCCGTGGAGCCGCTCGGCGATGTCGTCGACCGCCTCCTCGGTGAACAGGTTGCGGTGGTACTGCAGGTTCAGCCGGACATGCGGCTCGGTCTCGACGATCAGGGCGAGCGGGTAGTTCGCGGCGCCCTCCGCACGGATGCCGGTCACCTCGACCCCGGCCGCCGCGGTCGCCTCCGCGATGCCCACCCGGTCCACCGGGTACGACTGGAACGCCACCAGGGTGTCGAACAGCGTGTCCAGTCCGGTGGCCTGGTGGATCTCGGTCAGGCTGTGGTGGTGGTGGTCCAGCAGGACGGACTGCCGGTCCTGCAGGCCGGTCAGCACCTCGGCGAGGGTGTCGCCGGGGGCGTACCGGACCCGCACCGGAAGGGTGTTGATGAACAGTCCGACCATGGACTCCACCCCCGGCAGTGCCGCCGGCCGGCCGGAGACCGTGGCACCGAACACCACGTCCCGGCGGCCGGTGAGCTCACCGAGCAGCACCGCCCAGGCACCCTGCACCAGGGTGTTCACGGTGACACCCAGCTCGGAGGCCTTCCGGAACAGGCTGCGGGACTCGTCCTCGGACAGTCCGAGCCCGGCCGATCCGGCGCCGGAGGCCTGCGCCCGGGGCGCGGTGGCCGGCACCAGCAGGGTCGGCTCCTCGACCCCGGCGAGCTCCTCGGCCCAGGCCTTGGCGGTCTCCGCGCGGTCCTGCCGGTCCAGCCAGGCCAGGAACTCGCGGAAGTCGCGGACCCGGGGGAGCCCGGAGGCATCCCCGTCGGAGGCGTACAGCCGCAGCAGGTCCTGCATCAGGATCGGCTCGGACCAGCCGTCGATCAGCACGTGGTGGGTGGTGAGGACCAGCTCGTGGCGGTCCTCTCCGAACTGCACCAGGGTCAGGCGCAGCAGCGGGGGTGCGGTGCGGTCGAAGTGCCGGGCGTAGTCCTCGGTCAGGAACGCCTCGAAGGCCGCGTCGCGCTCGGCAGGGGCCAGACCGGTCAGGTCGACCTCCTGCCAGGGCAGCGCCACACCGTCCACCACGAGCTGGACGAGGTTGTCGTCGGAATCGGGTACGAAGGCCACGCGCAGGTTTGCGTACCGGTCGAGCAGGGCCTGGCCGGCGGCCCGCATCCGGGCGGGGTCGACCGGACCGGACAGGTGGAACACGGTCTGCATCTGGTACGCGTCGTAGCCCGTGTCGTTGAGCGTGGACTCGAAGAGGATGCCGGACTGCAGGGCGGTCAGCGGCCATACGTCGGACAGCCCGGGGTAGCGCTGCTGCCAGGCCCGGAACTCCGGGGAGTCCGGCGAGGCCAGCGGGGCGGAACCGGCCGCCTCCGCTGCCGGGTCCGTGCCCGTGGCGACCACGGCGAGCGCGGCGACCGTACGGGACTGCAGGATCTGGCGCGGGGTGACCTCCAGGCCGCGGGCGCGGGCCCGGGTGACGACCTGGATGGCGCGGATGCTGTCGCCGCCGATGGCCAGGAAGTCGTCGTCGATGCCGATCCGGTCGGCGCCGAGGACCTCGGCGAACACCCCGGCCAGGGTCTCCTCCTCGGCCGTGCGGGGGGCCCGGTAGGCGGCCGTGGTGAGCTCCGGCTCCGGCAGCCCCTTCCGGTCCAGCTTGCCGTTCGGGGTGAGCGGCAGCTTCTCCAGGGTGACCACGGCGGCGGGCACCATGTACTCGGGCAGCCGGGCGGCGGCCGTCCTGAGCAGCTCCTCGGTGTCGAGGGCCGGCGCGCCGGCGTCGCCGTCGCCCGCCTCGGGCACCACATAGGCGACGAGCCGGTTCGAGCGGGCCACGACCACGCTCTGCCGCACGGCCGGGTGGGCGCGCAGCACGCTCTCGATCTCACCGAGCTCCACCCGCAGGCCGTGGATCTTCACCTGGAAGTCGGCGCGGCCCAGCAGCTCGATCAGGCCGTCCGGGCCGAACCGGGCGACGTCACCGGTCCGGTACAGGCGCTCGCGGACCTCGCCGTACGACCACTCGATGAAGCGTTCGGCGGTGCGCTCGGGCTGGTTCAGGTAGCCGCGGGCCAGACCGACCCCGGCCAGGTACAGCTCGCCGGGAACGCCCGGAGGCACCGGCTGGAGGGCCTCGTCGAGGATGTAGGTGCGCTGGTTGGCCATCGGACGGCCGTACGGGATGCTCGTCCAGTCCGGGTCGGCCTTCTCCACCTCGAAGATGGTGGAGTGGATGGAGGACTCGGTGGCCCCGCCCATCACGATGAACCGCAGGTCGGGGGCGAAGGCGCGGACCCGCTCGGCGAGCGGGACCGGCACCCAGTCGCCGCCGAGCAGGGCCAGCCGCAGTTGCGGCAGCGGGTCGGCGCCGGTCTGCTCCAGCTGGTCGGCGAGCAGGCCCAGCAGGGCCGGGGCGGAGTTCCAGACCGTGACGCCCTCGGCGGCGGCCAGTTCGGCCCAGTGGACGGGGTCCTTGGTGCGGCCGGCGTCGGGAACGATCACCGTGCCGCCGGCGGCGGTGAGGCCGAGGAACTCGTAGACCGACATGTCGAAGCTGGGCGAGGACAGGGCGAGGACGGAGTCCTCGGGGCCCACCGCGAAGCGGGTGTTCAGGTCGGCGATGTTGTTCAGGACGCCCAGGTGCCGCAGTGCGATCGGCTTGGGGGCACCGGTGGATCCCGAGGTGTGGATGATGTAGCAGAGGTGCTCGGGGCCGGCGACGGGCTCGGGGTTGTGCTCCGGCAGGGCGGCCAGGACCTCGGCGTCCCGGTCGACCAGGACCAGCGGCGGGCTCTGCTCGTCCAGCTCGGGCAGGTTCGAGGTGAGGTCCTCGCGGCTGATCATCACGGCGCAGGAGGTGCCGTTGACCATGATGGCGATCCGGTCGGCCGGGTAGTCCGGGTCGAGCGGGACGTACGCGCCGCCGGCCTTGAGGACGGCGAGCTCCGCGATCAGCAGGGCGGGGGAGCGGTCCAGGCAGAGGCCGACCCGGACATCCGGGCCGACGCCCAGGGAACGCAGGTGGTGGGCCAGGCGGTTGGCCGCGGCGTTGATCTCCCCGTAGCCGATGCGCCGGCCGCCGTGCACGACGGCGGTGGCCTCGGGGGCGCGCTCCACCTGGGCCTCGAAGGCCTCGTGCAGGGTGCCGTGGGCCGGCAGCGGGGTCTCGGTGCGGTTCCACTCGACCAGGGTGCGCTGCAGCTCCTCGTCGGTGAGCAGCCGCAGCAGGTTGACGGGCTGCCCCGGGGACGCCAGTGCGTCGGTGAGCAGCGTGCGGTAGTGGTCGAGCAGGCGGACCGCGGTGTCGCGGTCGAAGAGCGCGGCGTCGTAGTGGAGTTCCAGGGCCTCGCCGCGGACGAGCAGCTGGAGCTCGTACGGGGCGTGGTCCCGGGCGGGGGTGCCGTCGGCCGCGAAGGCGACGACCGGGGTGGCGGTGGCGGTCCCGGCGGTGCCGGCCGCGGCCAGCTCCTGCAGGGTGGCCGCGCCGTCGACCGGGAAGCGGGTCTCGCCGTCCGGGCCGGCCAGGGCGATCCGGTCCTGGCCCGTGTAGCGGAAGAGCAGGGCCGCGAAGGCTGCGGCCAGTACGCCGGTGGAGCCGGTCCCGTCGGCGGCGGCCGGGACCTCGATCTCGAGCTGGGAGTGCGCCACGGCCGAGCACCGGGGCGCCACGTCAGGAAGGCGCGGGCGGTCCGTCGGTACGAGCACCGGCGCCCAGGCCTCCTGGGAGGCGTCGTGGGTACGGTCGTGGATCATGGTCCGACTCCGATCAGTGTTGTCTCGACGCTGGTGACGCTGCTGGGGCTCTCGATGGGCAGGGGGTGCCGGGCGCAGAGCCAGCGCACCTCCTCACGGATCGTGGCGACCAGTGCGGGGTCGATCCGGTACTCGGTGTCCGTCAGCGCGGTGGTGGCCTTGAGGACGGTGTGGAGCAGCTGTGCGCACTCCGCCATCTGCTCCGGGCCCATGCCGCGCTGGGCGAGGATGTTGGTGCCCAGGCGCAGACCGCTGGTGACCAGCGGCGGCTTGGTGTCACCGGGGATGCGGTTGCGGTTCGCGAGGATCCCGCACTCCTCCAGGGCCCGTTCGGCGATCACACCGGTCAGGCCGACGTCGGTGGTGTCCAGCAGGACGATGTGGTTGTCGGTGCCGCCGGTGAGGATCCGGTAGCCGAGGGAGGACAGTTCGGCGGCGAGCGCGGAGGCGCTCTCGACGATCAGGCGGGCCGTCTCCTGGAAGCCGGGTCCGGCCGCCACCGAGAAGGCGCGGGCCTTGGCGGCGATCGAGGCGGGGCTGGGAGTTCCCTGCGACTGCGGGAACACGGCCCGCTGGATGAGCCGGCCGAGCGGGGTGCGGCCGTCGGGACCGGGCGTCTTGTACTCGCGCCCGCTCAGGATCAGGCCGCCGCGGGGGCCGCCGAGCTGCTTGTACGTGCTCATGGTGGTGATGTGGGCGACGTCGACCGGGCTGGGGTGCACCCCGGCGGCCACCAGTCCCGCGATGTGGGAGATGTCCGCGAGCAGGTACGCGCCCACCTGGTCGGCGACGGCCCGGAACCGGGTGAAGTCCACGGTGCGCGGGTAGGCGCTCGCCCCGGCGATGATGACCTTGGGGCGGTGCTCCAGGGCCAGGGCCTCGACCTGGGCGTAGTCGATCCGGCCGGCCTCGTCCAGGCCGTAGTGGACCGCGTGGTAGTGGCGGCCGGTGACCGAGGCCCGCGAGCCGTGGGTGAGGTGACCGCCGGCGTCGAGGTCGAGGCCGAGGATGGTGCCGCCCGGTGGGACGAGCGCGGCGAGGACCGCGAGGTTGGCCGAGGAGCAGGAGTGCGGCTGGACGTTCGCGTACTGGGCGCCGAACAGCTGCTTGGCCCGCTCCACCGCCAGGTTCTCGACCCGGTCGAACTGCTGGGCGCCGGGGTGGTACCGGGCACCGGGGTAGCCCTCGGCGGTCACGTTGGACAGGGCCGCTCCGCCGGCCGCGAGGACCGAGGGGTCGGCGATGCTCGCCGAGGCGATCATCGCGAGGGTCGTGTTCTGCTGGCCCACCTCCGCGTCCAGCAGCGAGGCGAGCTCGGGGTCGGTGTCCTGCAGGGAGTCCCATCCGATGCGGAGGAGCTCGCCCTGTGCACCGTCCACCACTAGCTGACGTTCCATCACCAGTACCTCATCTCGCGCTTCCAGCGCCTCGAAGGGCTATAACTGCCCGTTGCTTGTGGACTGTTTCTGCCGGCCGTCGAACGTGTCAGGTCGGTTCGGTTCGGCCGGGTTTCGGATCAGTGGGTGCGGTCCTTGTTGAAGTGGCTCATGGCCCAGAAGAAGCCGAGGACGGCGATGCCGAGGATCCAGGCGGCGGCGA
>NZ_JBEOXT010000036.1:0-91346 GCF_040296685.1 Streptomyces sp. NPDC002054 | reverse complement strand
GCCTTCGCCAGATTCAATACCGCAGCGACATCATCGACGGATGCCTCACCGGAACCGGACTCACACCAACGACACCACGACTACAAACTGAGTAGACGTCCGGCGGCATCCAGCAAGGCTGGCGCCCTCACCACCCGGGCAAGGAAGCCCAGGTCAGCCAGTTGTCTGCACAGTGCTGGCCTGCGGGGCGCCGGTGCATACAGAGCCGTGTCGATCCGATTCCGCTCGATTCGGCTGCACCCGGCACGCGCTGCCCGCGGAGCGGGGCCGCTCAGGACGTGCAGGGCGGCACCGAAACGTGATCTTGGCCACTGTCGCATCCCCCGACGGCCTTGATCCATTTAGATGTCAGCCGACCGGGGCGCTCACGCAGCATCCATGACCCGGCACAGACGCCAACTCACACCATTCCCGGGGGGATTGATCCATGCCGCTTCTGCGCAGAGGAACCACCACCGTCACACTGGCGGCGGCGATGCTCATGGTCGGTACACAGTCGGCGGTGGCCTTGGACAACATGTTCCCGAACTACGACTGGACGTGTTACGACGGCGAGATGAGCAACGGCACGCTCTGCCAGACGGACAACGCCACGTTCACGGTGTGGTCGCAGGGCAATGTACCGGGCAGCGTCAAGACCACCATCAAGAACACGATCAAGAACCAGTACGGCCCGACGGACCTGACGGTGTCGTTCCAGTCCTCGGGCACCTACACCGGTGACGCCGAAACCGACCTCATCAACCAGTCCGGCGCCCTGCCCTCCGACACCATTGGCATAACGTGGTGCGACGACGCCGTGACGAGCAAGAAGTGCGACCAGCACTACGTGCGGTACAACTCCAGCGCCTCCGAGGTCGGGCCGATCAACGGTTCCGACGTCTGCCACGAGACCGGACACTCCGTGGGACTCACGCACGGCCGTGACGCCAACCCCCGCGTCAGCAACACGGACAGCCGCCTGGGCTGCATGTCCATCAGGGACGTGTACTCCCTCGGCTCCAACAACCGCCGCAACGTCAACAGCGTCTACTAGAACCAGGAGGCACGCATGATTCCCAAGAAGCGGAACAGAGCCGTCGGCTTCCTCGTGGCAGCCTCGTTCGTCGGCGCGGGCATCCTTGCCGTCTCGGCCTTTCCCTCGGACGGCGACGGCCCGCGCCGTCCGTCCGTCATCGTCGGGCACGCCAAGGAGGCCCTCCCCTCCAGTACTGCCGGCGACTGGGTTTCCTACGCCGACCACGTCGCGGTCGTCAACGTGGTCTCGGAGAACGAGCAGGCGCCCTCCGCGGAGGAGGTCGAGGCCGGCGAAGGCTACATCGGCCGCACCGTCAGGATCGACGTGGCGCAGAAGCTGTGGTCCCGCCCCGGCGCGGCCGAACTGCCCGCCGACATCACCTCCACCGTGGACGGCTGGTCCTTCAAGGGCACCACCCGTACTCCGATCGCCCGCGAGGGCGCCTCCCGGCTCGAGCCCGGGCACGCGTACGTCATCGCGCTCGCCCGGTTCGCCGGCGGCCAGTGGTCCCGCATCGGCTCCGGCGCCGCCCTGCCCTACGACGGGGCGGTCGTCGGGAACGGCGAGGTGATGAGCAAGCCCGTCACCACCGAGAAGGCCCCTCTGTCCGCCATGATCGAGGGCCCGGACCTCCAGGCCCGGGCGGTGGCGGTCGTCGCCAGGGGACAGGCCGCGAGCGCGCTGGCCGGCGTGCTGGCGAAGGCAACGCCCGACCCGGTCGCGGTGCAGAACTCCGGACTCGACCCCGTGGCGCGCTACGCGAAGGTGGCCGGCCAGTCGGCACCCACCGAGTACTGCGCCGCCGCCGAGCCCTTCGACGCGGCGTCCGGCAGTGAGCTGGGCAAGACGGAGCTCGCGGACTACCTGGAGGTCTTGCTGCCGTACGAGACCGACGATCATGCCGCCACCCTGACGACGCTCATCTCGTACTTCAGGTTCGAGCAGCCGCAGACCCCGGCCACGGCCGCCAAGTTCGCCGCAGCCTGGGTCGAGTTCACTGTGAGGCTGCGCCAGCAGTGCGGGTTCGACGTACGCTCCCTGACCCCCAATCCGGCGGAGGCCCCGACAACTCCGGTCGGCTGACACGGACACGGACACGGACTCCGGCCATGCCCGCGGGCCGAGCAGGCGGGGAGGGCCGGCCACCAGCCGGTGGCCGGCCCTCCCACAGCGGCACGGGCAGGCGCCCGGACCGTCGGCGGTGCCGGGGAGTCACTACTGGCAGCGTCCGGAGCGCACGACGTAGGTTCACGGCGGCCTGAGGGGTCCCCGATCCGCCCCAGCCGGTGTACGTGATCTCGCCGGTCTCCCACGACCGGGTTTCGGACAGTATCCGGCCGCCTGGATGCGGCTCTGCGGTGTCGAGCCGGTCTGGGGGTTTGCGGTGCGAGTTCCTGCCCGGTCCCCACCACTTCAGCTGCACAGCCGCGACGGCATGCTGCCGGGCCCCGCTTGTCAGGGCCTGGTTGGTGGTGAGGGTCGGCAGCCGTGCAGGTGAATGTGCTGTCTGCGGTTGCGATCGGCGGATCTCTCCCGATGCCGTCCGGCTTCTGCAGGATCCCGGCATCGGGCAGACCCTGGTCGGCATGACCTTCAAGCCCTCCACCAAGGGCCCGCTTCGCGAGGCATTCGGGGTGCCGGAAGGCACCCCCGGCAGGGCGTCTGTCAGCCGGGCAGGCCTGTTATGGCTTCGTTCCTCATCGGGTGGCACAGTGAGAGCCACCTACAGAGCCGGCCACGGCTCTCCGGCATTCGCCCTGGACGCCAAGCGGATCGATCAGCCCATTGCGCTCGCGCGGTCGTATCTCAGGTACGCCGGGCCCGGTCGGCCAGCGCCCGGACTGTCAGGCCGGTGTGTCCGGCTCAGCCCTGGATCGGCTCGTGATCGCAGGGCCGAATGCGAGACGACCTACGAAACGGACTCCCTGCGCCGGCATTGTCCGGGTCAGGTGGTGGGGGTCGCCATCAGGTCTTCCGACCCTCGGCCTCTCAGCCCTACCGTTGACGTCGGCCACGGCGGACCATCTGCTTCCGCCTCAGTCGGCTACTTCGGTCGAGCTCCCTCGCTCGTTTCGTAGGTCTATCTTCAGCTTAGCCCGATAGTGGTAGATGAAACCTATTTTGTCTTCATTTCTCTCGCGGGCCTCTTCTTCGTGGCCGCCTTCCGGCGCCTCCATGGTCAGCGCGCGAGGTCAACTGACCCGGAACCGCCGCGTCGGGATCCCGGCGCCCGCCGGCCGGCGATGACCCTGCGTAACAAGGTCACCCGTCCCGCGCCGAAGGCCGGCTGGGCAGCCGGCCGAGCGCCGGGCCGCCCGGCCCGCGGGATTCATGGGGGTCGTCACGGCCGCTTCGGGGGCACCGGGAGCGGCGCAATGCCGTGGTGGAGCAGCGCGGGGGCGTAGGTCCCTGTCAGCCGCGCAGGCGGCGGACCGCTTTCGCTGCGCCCCACAGCAGGAGGACGTTCACCGCGGCACCGCCCACCAGGTAGACCATCGGGCCGAAGGGCTTCGCGGTCTCCGGGGCCGAGGTCCCCAGGAGGGCGTTCAGGGGAAGGATCGCGAACACCGTGACCAGCAGCGAGCCCGGGAAGGACAGGAAGTAGAGCGCGGCCAGGTAGCCGTCGGCGGAGACGCCGGCGATGCCGCGGGCCAGGCCAGCGGCGGCCATCAGAGCCAGGTAGCCGAGGGCCAGGTTCCGCGGGGTGTGCGCGGTGTGCGCGGGGCGGGCGGTCGGGCTCATTGCGGTGGTCCGTCTTTCGGTGGAACGGCTCGGGGGGGTATCGAGGGTACGGAGGGGCCCGCGGCCCCGGGAAGGGGTCGCGGGCCTGCCCCGCTCCATTATTGAACATGTTCAGAGATGGAGCGGGGCTCCGGGTCTAGAACTTGTCGCGCACCACCTTGCGGAGGTTGGCGCCGAGCTTGTCCCAGTACTTCCGGCCGGCCTTCTCGTTGCAGGTCCGGTTGCAGATGGCGGCCAGGCCGCCGAGCCTGCCGCGGACCTCCAGCTTCATCCGGCCCTTCGACTTGTACAGGTCGAAGCCGATCCAGCCGCCCGGCCAGTCGGGATGGCCGAAGCGGGCACGGAGCCGCCTTGAGCTTCACCCGCACCTTCAGGCTGGCGGCGTACGCAACCCGTGCCGAACCACCCCGCCCGCCGAACCTGCGCGGCGAGGTGGGCAGCGGCCGGCATCACCCGCGCCGGGCGCGGCGGTGTCTTGCGCGGCGTTCCCCCGGTGGACCCACAGCTTCATGGGGCGCGTGAGCGAGGTTTCCCTGCTCCGCCTGTCAGGGCCGCAAGCCCGCTCGCCTGAGCGTGATCTCGGACAAGGCGGAGACGACTTGCCGGTCACCGCGGCGCCAGGCGTCTGCGAGGCCGCCGGGAGGGACGTAGATCGCGGAAAGGTCGCGCGGCGGCCCGGTGAGGGCGCGCAGGGCGAGTAGGTCGTCACCTCCGGGTGCGTCGCGAAGGCCTCGGATGGTGGCGCTGCGACGGATCCAGCGCAGGCGCACCAAGAGCCACAGCAGCAGTACGCAGGCCACGGGGAGGACGATCAGGACGAGTGCGGCCAGCGTGGCCAACTGGCTGATGATGTCCTGGAACGACTGTCCTGCATCGGCGAGCCCGGTGCCGGCGTCGGCCGCGGACTGGAACGGCTTCTTCAGGAGGTCACCGACAAGCGGCACCTCCGAGGCTGTGTCGCCGGCCTCGTCGAGGGCGGTGGCGAGGCTTTCACCGGAGCTCTCCACCTTGCGTCCCGGCTCGGCCAGCAGCATGATCGCGCCGTGGACGGCCAGGGCGAACTTCACCGCGGTGGCGGCCACGACTACGGCGATGAGGTCCGCGAGGATCTGGCGGCTCCGCCGTGCTGGGGTCTGGGCGTAGAGAAGCATCGACTGCTCCTGTCCGGTCATGGCGTCGAGTAGGGCCGGCCCCGGCCAGGGTGTGCGGTGCCGGCGGCAAGGCTTGGCCAGTTGCCCGACCGTACGTCGGACTCGGCCCTTCCACTGGCGTCCAGGGGTACACGTCTGCGACACGTTGCCGGGTTGGCGCAGCGCCGGTGACGCCGCCGGGCGAAGGTGCGTCCCGTACTCGGGGACCGCTGCATGGCTGCCTCGCCCTCGGGCCACTGGGTGACCAGCCCGAGCGGCCGATCGCGCCGTCGGCTGCGCATTCGGGGCCGCCGGAGCGCCCGCGCCCGCGCCTGTGGGGGCGACCAGGGCCAGGCTGTCGCGGATGTGGGCCGCGCCGGCCGGTTCTGTGGCAGAGAAGCCCCGGAGCGGCGGTGTGGTCACCGCCGCTCCGGGGGCATTGCTCTGTTGCGCGGAAAGGATCAGGCGGTGACCGTCCCGGTCGCGCTGCTCGTCGCGGTGCCGGATTCGTGGCCGGTACGGTGCGCGGTCACCTTGACGGTGATCCGCTTCCCGCGCTGGGCCGCAGTCGGCTTGAGCGTCGTCCGGGTCGCCCCGGCGATCGCCTGCCCGTTCGCGTACCACTGGTACGTGTACGAGGTCGGTGCCGGCGTCCACGTGCCCGGCACCGCCGTCAGCACGTGCCCGACCTTGGCCGTTCCCGTGATGGCCGGGGCCTTCGTCGTCTTGGGCGCGAGGCCCTTGGTGACCTTGTACGAACCTGACGTGGACGAGCCGCTCAGGTGCCCGGTGCGGTGGGCGGTCACGGTCACCGTGAGGTTCTTGCCCAGGGCCGAGGCGGGCAGGACGTAGCTCGACCCGGTGGCTCCCGCGATGGCCGCTCCGTCGATCCGCCACTGGTACGCGTACGAGGTCGGCGCGGGCGTCCACGTGCCCACGACCGCGGTGACCTTGCCGCCCACGCGCACCGCTCCGGAGACGGCCGGCGGTTGTGTCGCCTTGGGTGCGACCCCCTGGACCAGCACCGCGCTGCTGCCGGCCGGCACCGCCGGGTGGCCGGCCTTCCGCGCGGTCACCACCACGCTGAGCTTCTTGCCCTGGAACGTCGGCGGCAGGGCGTACGCGGAAGCCGTGGCGCCCGCGATCGCGGCCCCGTCCGCCTGCCACTGGTACGTGTACGAGTCGGCCGCGGGCGACCACACACCGGTCGTCGCCGCCACCGTGACGCCGACGACCGCGGTGCCCTTGATGGTGGGCGCGGTGGTCGACCGGATCGGAGCGACGACCGTGACCGTGCCCTTGGCGTACGTGGCGCCGTGCGCGGACACGTACGCGGACAGCGGGCCGAGCGGGGCCTTCGTGAGGTCCAGGGCGACCGTCATGCTGCGCCGGTCGGGAGCGACGGAGACCGTCGTTGACCGCGCACGGAAGCTGCCGCTGGACAGCTCGACCGCAGCGTCTTCGCGCAGTGCGCTACCGGTGAGGGTCATGTTGATCTTGCCCTGCCCGACCGTGGACGGGCCGACCGAACCGACGGTTCGCTCGTCGGGACCGCAGACGTACTGGTCGCATTTCGCCTCGACCCGTACGGCAGTGGATGCCTGTGCGGGCTTCTCCGGCAGTCCGATCACCAGCGTGCTCGGCCGTGAGACCTTCGGGGAAGCATCCGGCAGTTGGCACTGGTAGTTCTGCCCCTCGCTGGACCACGACCCGTAGCATCCGTTCTTCAGACCGGACCGGTCGTAGAGCCAGGGCGTCGGTGACTGCTCGAAGCTGCCGGCGGGTGTGAACTTCAGGGCGAAGCGGTCACCCGCTGCCGTCGGGAGGACGGCGCAGACCGCCGTCTTCTTCTCGTCGAGGGTGGCGGTCAGCGGCCCGAAGCCGTAGCTGACATTGGGGACCGGGACGCATTCGGGCGCGGGCCCGGCCGCCGTGCCGATGCGCAGCGCGTCCAGCCGGTAGGCGGGTGCTGCGGTCTTGCCCTCGGGGACCTGAAGCAGGGTCTGGTAGCGGGTGGAACCGGTGGCGGCGCAGCCCGCGGCAAAGTAGTCGCAGACGTCGGTGCCGTTCGCGTCGAACGCCATGAGGCGGGTCGAGCCCTGCGTATCACGGACGTTCAGGTGCAAGGTGTCGCCCGCGTCGGCCGTGGTCACCTGGTGACAGAGGAACGATCCGGGCGCGGACGAGACACCACCGGTGGACGGGCCGCCGACCGCCACGGCCGGGGTCGGGACGCAGCCGCGCGCGGTGGCGGTCACGTCCAGGCGCGTCAGGGCGAACTCGGCGGGCACGTTGCGGCCCTGGACGAGGACGGTGTGCGCGACCTTGGGTGTCAGGGAACAGGTGGTGAAGGTGCCGAGGGAGGTGATGATCGAGCAGATCTGCTTGCCGGACGCATCGAGGATGCTGACCTCGGCGTGGGGGTTGCCCGAGACCCGCTGGATCTGGACGAGTTCCTGCGCGGAGTGGCCGTCGGCCGGAATGGACAGGCAGTCGGCGAAGACGTCTGCGTCGTTCTTCACCCTCATCCGGACCGGCTTCGCCGAGAAGTCGCCGGGCAGGAAGGTACGGCAGGCGCTCGGCACGTCCGTGCGGTGGACCACGAACCGGTAGTCGTTGCCCTCCTCGGACGGGTCCCGCTGGGAAACGAGGGCGCGGTACGGGGCGGTGCCGCCCAGGACGCAGGTGCCGTCCCTCATCCCGCTGCTGCAGAAGGCCGCGCCCTTGGCATCGACGACGGTGATCTCGGCGGCGTAGTCGGACAGCACGGCGATCTGGGAGCCCTGCGGCAGCGGCAGGTTCAGGCAGTCGACCTCACCGGGAGCGGTGAAGGTGCCCTTGTGGTCGCGAGCGAGCGCGACGCCGTTCTCGCAGCCCGCCGTGGCTGCGCGGTCCAGGATCCGTACGGCGCGATCGGTGAGAAGGGTGTACGGGGTGCTGGCGGAGAGCGCGCAGTCCTTCCCGTCCGCGCAGACGGTGGAGCCGTCCAGGGCGTGCACTCCGATGCCGGAGCTCTCGCCCTGAGCATCGATGCCCTGCAGGTCGTAGCGGCCCGGTCGCGGGCGGTGTGAACGTCCTGCACCCGGTCTGCGGAGCGGCCTGGGCGGGCGCGGCACCGTACGCCACGGATCGTTCACAGGGGTCATCCAGACCCAAGAGCGGGCCGGGCCACAGGCCGCCTACCTGAAGATCACCTTCACGAAGGTCCACGGCGCCGGCTCCACCACTCCACCCGACGGCCTCACCATCGCCGGCATCGACATCACTCTCTGGCAAGAACACCGCGACCGGGTCGCCCACCACAGCTGACGAATGCCGAACTGCTGACGCCCGCGATCATGCAGGCCGTGCTCAGGTTCGCCTCCACGGCCCGCTGACTGCGGTTCGCCCGCTGCCGCCTGACCGCCTCCCAATTCCCCTACCTGCCCGCCCAGACCGCCCAGGCGTGGCGCAGGGTTGGGCACACCGCGCCGATGGTCGCCGTGTGCCCGCTGGAGAAGGATCCCGTGCTGGAGGAGCTCGGGGTGCGCACCACCACCAACCCGATCCAGCTCGCCCTGTGGGCGGGCCACGGGTCGGCCGTCGTACTGGCCACGTACGCCGCCCTGGTGGACCGCGAGGACTTCGCGCGCCCGAGGGCCAGAGGAGAGCCGGAACCATGACCGGGGAACGGGCCGCCGAGCTGGAGGAGCCGGGGATCGTGTCGGACACCGCCGAAGCAGGCTTCGAGCGGGGCCTCGCCGCCGCGCGGGCCTACTACGAACTCCACGGCAACCTGGCCGCACCGCGGGGCGCGGCGATCCTCGACATCCAGATCGGCCAGTGGCTGACGAATGTCCGCCGGCCCGGCCTGCACCCGGCGGGGTCGGGAAGGACCCCGTGCGCGTGGAGCGGAGGGCGGCCGGGCCGCCCTGGCCGCGATCGACGGAGACTGGAACCCCGCCACGCGCGGGTGGACCGTCGACTGGCAACGCCGCGACCACCTCAACACCGCGCAGCTCCAGGCGCTCCCCGAACTCGGAGTGGAATGGGCCGCCATGTGGTCGCGGGGCAATCACCCGGGCTACGGGCGGTCGGTCGTTCTCAGCAGCGGAGACAGAAGGGCCCTGCGCGTGGAGCGCCGTGCACCTCGCTTCACCGCAGCGTGCGCTGCCGGGAACCGGAACCTCCTGTCGGACGTCTCCTGTGATCATGATCAATGATGCGGGCGAATTGATGTATGACTGGGAGTCGATATACCAGGGGTACTTCCTCGGGGAGCACGACGAGACCCTGCTGCAATGCGTAGAGCGGCTCGACGAGGCGCGTGCCGTCCGGCCGCGTGATCCGGACGTGACGGCCTTCTACACGTTTGGCCTGGTGTGGACGTACGCCCATGCGTCGTGCGACGCGGATCCCGAGGTGGCACGGCGGGTCATGGCAGCCCTGACGGCCGCTGCCTCGGACCCCGCCCTCGGGCAGGCCTCGTGTCCTCACGCGGGCCACCCGTGCGACGACGACCTGGACACGCACCTGGAGGCCTTCGAAATGCTGCTGTCGCTGCTGGCCGGGGGATCCGAATACACCTGGGAAGACCTCGACGAAACGGGCGCAGAACCCAACCCGGGATCCGGCTGGCGATGTCCGCGCAACGTGGCGGGCTTCGCTCTGTCGGCCGCCGACGAAATCAGGCGGCACCGGCGCTGGTGATCCGTGCCCGCCGGGCACGTTGCGATGGGAACCGAAAGGACCGCGTGGGCGCGGTGCCGTGCAACGTCTGCGGGACCGCCGTCGGGGACCGGGGCGCCGGGCGGGGTGGTCAGGGCGCGCGGGGTTGTGTCGACGAGGCAGCGGGCGAGTTCTCCGAGCGGGCCCTGCTGCCAGGCGGTGCTGTCCGCGAGGTCGGCCTTGAGGCGGTCGCACAGGCCCTGCTCGCCTTCCGGCCTGCGGGCGATGCCTGCCATGCGGGCGGCGAGCAGCGGCCACGCTTTGGTGCTGCAGCGGCCGGGTCCGGGCGCGGGGCGGTCCGGGCGCCGGTAACCGAGGGGGCAGCCGGGGCGGGCCTCAACCTGGCTGACGCCCACCCAGTGCCACCAACGCACCCATTCACTGCGGTGACCAGTAGGTCGCCAACCGAGTGGGGCCCTCTGCGACCCGGGTCCTCCGCAGGCGAGTGCCAGCGGACGTCACGATCCAGGCAGGTTGATGAGGCACCCGTCGCGGGAGTCCCCACGCATGGAGCGCGCCAGCTCGGAGACGTGTCGTGCCTGGGTGGCGGACAGTCGGCGCGCCTCCCACAGCAGCGCCGCATCGTCCACGGCCTCCGGGACCGGAGGGCGTGGCACCTCACTCAGAAAGACGCCCGTCAGTGCGGCCAGTTCGGAGGCGTCGATCCCCAGCAGGGCGGCGAAGTGGGCGTCACGACCGCCAGGGTCTTCGTCATGCCGCCCGAACGGTCGGTGCGGGACGCGAGACGCTTCGGGGCGAAGCGGGAACGCCGTTCCTGCTGCGGCAAGGCACGGATGAGGTGCAGGAGTTCACGCCGCCCCCGCCGCTGGGAGATGCACCACGTCCATCATGACGTACGGAACCCACCGCTCGGCCGTGGCGTCCAACGGCGCCATGTCGTCCGGGACGGCCAGCCCCGCGAGGACGCACAGATCGACGGCGTGGAAACCCAGCACAGTCGCGAGCCGTCGGAGCAGCACTCACCGGGGCTCTCCCCCGCGAGCACAGCTCCTACCTCGTCTGCGGGCACCCGGCTCGGTCGGCCAGCTCCTGCACACCGAGCTCTCTGTGGTCCAGTAACCACGCCAGCCTTGCGCCGAAACCGAGCTGCTCCGTCATGCCACCAGCCGACCCGCGACGTCCGGCACCGCGCCTCGCTCCGTTCCCGTTTCAGAGGGCCATCCACGGTACACGGCAGGTATGCGGGGCCGTCCCCTCCGGGCACAAGGCCGCGATCACCGCCTTGCGGAGGACCCTCCACGTCCGAAGGGAACACACCAAACGCAGGCGCAACTCGGTCGGCTGCCGAGCGCCACTGCTCCGGGCAGGATGTTCCACGGCCCACTGCTGCGCCAGGACGTCATACGCGTCGACGGGCGACGTCTCGCTCACGCCGACGATCCGGGCGCCGCGGGAGCTCACGGTGTTCTCGACGAGCGCCCTGACCCAGGCCAGCCCTTCCGCATCCGCGTACAAGCCGAACGTCAGATCGCGCGTCCTCATGCCGCCGCCCTTGTGAACCAGGAGTGAACGGGTGCGAGCGTTGATGACGGAGGCCATCCGTTGACCGTCGCCAGAAGCCGCCAGTAGCGCTCCACGAGCGGGTCCGCGCCCGTTCGCAGGCGTGCGAGGAGCCAGCGGCGCATATCGCTCTCCTCGGCACTCTCGAACGCGTGGGCGTATAGCTCTCCCAGCGAGTCGGCAGGCCCGGCCGAGGAGGCGTCCGCGGCGGAGGCCGGAAGCAGACCGGCGGACACGGCCTCGTCGATCCGTTCGCGCATCGCCAGGTCGAGGGCCCCTTGCAGAGCGATGACATCCCTCCGGGAGAGCTCTTCCACCTGGTCCTCGGCCGTCCGCCGGATCGCGGTACGGAAGTCCGCGGTCTGGCAGAGTCCGGCGAGTTCCACCCAGGCGTCGACCTGTTCAGGCGTGGGGTCTTCGGGTAGTTCGGGCAGTGCGGATCGCATCAGGCTCACGAACTCGGGGTTGGTGTGGAGGCCCGCGAAAGCATCGTCGATGAAGTCGGCCACGAGTCGCTGGCGTTCGGTCCGGGAAAGCGTGGCAAGTCGGTGCATCAGGTCCATCTCCAAAGGGGTGGGGCGGCCACGTCCGGCGACCGCCCGAAGGAGGGCGCGGCGCAGGCGCAGGGTGTGGATCTGCACGTCCAACGCGTCGGCGTGCGCTTGCGTGACCTCCGACAAGGACGCCTCCCGGTCCAGCACCTTGCGCACCGTAGCCAGGTCGAGCCCCAGTTCACGCAGTGTGCGGGCCAGGTCGAGGCGGGCGAGCGCGTCGGGACCGTAGAGCCGGTAGCCAGCCGGGCTCCGGTCGGTCGGCGGGACGATGCCTCGGTCGGAGTAGAACCGGATCGTCTTCACCGTCAGTCCGGTCCGACGGGATAGCTCCCCGATGGAATAGAGCGTGTCGCTGTCCATGCCCCCAGCCTTCCGTCTCCCCCTACGGGAGGCTCAACCGGGGCGGGCAAAGCGGGGGCGCGGAGACGTCGCCGCGCACGACCGGCCGGCGTCGCCGGAGCCCGATCGCCCGGCTCGTAGTCGGACCGGCCGCCCGGCTCGAGCTGACCGGCAGCACCCAGTCCTGGCCCGAAACGAGACGAGACGAGACGAGAAGGGCGAGGGCGGCGGGCGGGGAGCGCGGCTCGCGCGGGCGGTGCACTGCCCGCCAGTCCACCGAGGTACGGACCACTGGCAGCAGTACGACGTCCTCCGCAGGGTGCAGCGGAACCGTGGTCACCCCGCCCTGCCGCTTGTAGTCGATCTCCACCGAGCCCACCGGAGAGACAAAACCGAGCCTGACCGCGACGTCGAAATCAACCGGGTGCTCGGCGCGCGGTCTGTGGTCAGCCGGCCACGGCCTCGATCAGGGAGTACGGGGCGGCCCCCACGAGCGGGGTGACCGACGTGACACGCAGGGCCGCCCGGCGGCACACCTCCTCGAAGTCCTCGCGAGTGCGTTCCCTGCCGCCGACGTTCACCATCATGTTGAGGTCGCTCAGGTACGTGCCCTCGTCCTCGGCGCCGACGACCTCGGGAAGCACCGGCTCCACGATCAGAACGACGCCGCCGGGCGGCAGCACCTGGCGGCAGTGGCGCAGGATCGTGACCGCCTGGGCGTCCGTCCAATCGTGCAGGATGCTCTTCACGAGGTACACATCCGAGCCCTGCGGGACCGAATGGAAGAAGTCCCCGGCAATCAGGGAGCAGCGCTCTTCCAGCCCGTGCCGCGCCAGTGTCTTCACAGCCTCTGCCAGGCCGTCTGCAGTATCGAAGACCACACCGGCGAGACCCGGGTGCGCTTCGAGGACAGCGGCCAGGAGGGTGCCGCTGCCTCCACCGACGTCCGTGACCGAGGCGAACCGGCTGAAGTCGAAGGCCCGCGGCAGCACGGCGGCGGTCTCGGAGGCGACCTGGCTCATTGCCGCGTTGAAGTCCGTGGAGAGCTCGGGGTGCCGGGCGAGGTGACTGAAGAAGTCCGTGCCGAAGACGGAATCGAAAGCGATCTCCCCCGTACGGACACTGCTGTCCAGGTGCTCCCAGGCGCGCACGATCGCCGGATCGGTGAACATGCGGACGAACGACGCGAGGGAGTCCGGGTGGCCGGGGCCGAGGAGCGCTCCCGCCGGGGTCACCGAGAACGTGTCGGGGGCGTGTTCCGCGAGCAGGCCGAGGGCGGTCAGGGCACGCAGTAGGCGTGTCATGGGCTGGTGCGCCGTCCCGGCTCCGACGGCCACCTCGGCAGCGGTGCGCGGCCCGTCGCCGATCAGTTCCACGACCCCCAGGCGGACCGCCGCGCGCAGGGTGTGCGCGGCCATGCTCCCGAACGCGAGCCGGACGACGAGCTCCCGTCCTGCCGCCGTCTGTGCTGCTCGGACCTCGGTGTTCATCACAGGTCTTGCTTCCTTCCTTCGAGTCGACCGATCACCGATCGGTCGGACATCGGATACCGGATATCGGATACGGACAGTCAGGGCTCGGTGGACGCGGTCAGACCGGCCAGTGCGCCGGGCGTGCACCCGGCGAGGGCCTGGACGTCGCGGTGGAGATGGGGCTGGTCGGCGTATCCACAGGCCACGGCGACGTCGCCGGCGCGCTCGCCGGCGAGGAGCGCCCGGGCGGCGTGGTCGAAGCGGACCAGCATGGCGGCGCGCTTGGGGGTCAAGCCGACCTGGGAACTGAACCTGGCCCAGAGCCGCTTGCGGCTCCATCCGCAGGACGCGGCGAGGTCGCCGACCCGCACTCGGCCCCGGTCGGCCACGATGGCGTCCCAGGCGGCGGCGACCTCGGCCGCCATGGGCGGGGCCCCTGCGGCCCTCCGTCTGAGGAATCCGTCCGCCAGGCGTTCCTGCCAGGATGCGGTGTCGGCCAACTGCTCGCGCAGCAGCCGAGCGTGCCGCCCCCAAAGGTCCTCCAGTCCGGTGATGGAGCCGTCCAGTTCGAGGGGGGAAACGCCCAGCAGGGCATAGGCAGCCCGGGGTGACAACGCCACCTCGACGCATTCGATGCCCTCGCCGCGGATACGGGCCGGACCTGGCGACAGGGAGGCGACGAGACCCCTCAGTGGCCGGTGCCCGGAGGTGCTCTCCACCGTGAGCGGGCCGGCTCCGAGCCCGATGACCACGATGACGGCGGGCTGGGGCAGCACCCGCATGTCCAGCCCGCCGGCCATACGGTCCCGGAACCCGGCCATCCGTACGCCGTCGAGAGAGGTGCCGCCCAGGGGGCGGGCTACCTCCCAGCGGTCGTAAGCAGTGCGCTCCGGGGGCGCGTCCCCCGCGTCGTCTCTGGGCATGCCTCCAGGCTCGCTGAAGTCGCAGGCCTTGTCTTGGACGAAAGTTCCGCGGCCGTTCCGCAACCGTTCCGCGGTCGATTCAGCGGTCCTGCCGTTGTACGGGGCGGATCGGGGCGGACCGGGATCAGGGCGTGATCCGGATGTGGCGCTGAGGCTGCTTCGACGAGGCGCTGCTCGGTGCCGGGGCGCCTTGGAGGGATGATGTCGGCTGGGGCGGGGCTCCACGGAGTTCGCCTACGAGGACCCTCCCGGCTGGGTCACCTGCCAGCAGAAGTGTCGCGGACCGGTGAAACTACGTAATACCCAACCAAGCTGCGCAGCCAGGCCACCCGGACAGGTCGCGCCATTGCGGCGGTGTTGCAGGTTCGTGGCCATCGCGGCCTGAAGGTTCCCGCAGGTGGGGGCGGGGTCTTACGGTCCGTCGGGAATCGCAACCAAGGAGCGTCCTGCCATGCCCGTCGACCTGTCGGACGAGAGCCAGTACGACCGTGCGCGCCTGCACCAGTGGGCGCGCGGCCGTGCCCGCTCCGCCGGAGTGGACCGCCGTGATGTGCTCAGGTTGTTCGCGGCGGCGGCCGCGGCCGGCCCGCTGGGCCTGGCCGCTGCCGGATCCGCCGGAGCGGCGGCGAACATCGGGGCAGACGCGGCACCCGGGATCGTAAAACCGCTGCCGCCCGAGCTGTTCACCATCCGCGGCACCAACGCCGAGACCAACTTCGCGGCACTGCACGGGACCGGCCACCTCACCCCGCTGGACCGGTTCTTCGTCCGCAACCACACCGTCACCCCCCGCCTGGCTCCCGCCGACTGGCGGCTGAACGTGTGGGGCGACGCCCTGGCGGGCGGCCCCGTCGAGTTCTCCTATGACCTGCTGCGCTCCCTGCCGGCCGTCGAACGCACCCTCTTCATCGAGTGCGCGGGCAACGGCCGGAGCTTCTACACCACCCAGCAGGGCCAGCCGGTCACCGGAACTGCCTGGACCCTCGGCGCGATCGGCGTGGCCCGCTGGCGCGGAGTCCGGCTGTCGGACGTGCTGCGGCGGGCCGGGGTGACCCGCCGCGCCGTGGACGTACTGCCCCGGGGCCTGGACGACGAGGTGATCACCAACGGGGTGAACCTGGGCCGGGTCCGCCGGCCGCTGCCGGTCTCCAAGGCCCTGGACGACGTGATCCTCGCGTACGAGATGAACGGCGAGCCCCTGCCGGCCGACCACGGCGGACCGGTCCGGGTCGTGGTCCCCGACTGGATCGGCATCTCCTCCATCAAGTGGGTCGGCGACATCGAGGTCAGCGCACAGCCGCTGTACACCCCCTGGAATACCGACCTGTACCGGCTGTTCGGCCCCGACCAGCCGCCGCAGGGCAGCGCCCCGCTGACCCGACAGACCCTCAAGACCGCCTTCGAACTCCAGTCAGGCGCGACAGTGCCGGTCCACCGCACCCGGCTGCTGACCGGCCGCTCCTGGTCGGGCGCGGCCCCCGTGCACCGGGTGGAGGTGAGCACCGACGGCGGGACGCGCTGGCAGCGGGCCCGCCTCCGCGACACACCGCGCCGGGGCTCCTGGGTGCGCTGGTCGCTGCCGTGGACCCCGCGGACCACGGGCCCGACCACGCTGCTGGCCCGTGCTACGGACACCACCGGCCGTACCCAGCCGGCCACGGCCGCCCACAACACCCAGGGCTACCTGTTCGACGCGGTGGTCCGCCACCCGGTCACGGTGGTATGAAAGATCGTCCCCGTGTCCGGTCGGGAGTGCTTGCCAAGTCGCGCGGTGTCGGCGGATCGGTGCCACACACGCAGGCGTATGAGTGTCCGCCTGCGCCGGTGCCCCATCCCGAGCCTCGACGGCCCCTCCCCCGCTGCTTCGTGTGTGGACCACCCACTGGCGGTGGCCCGCACACAGGAATGGATCGCCCAGGACCTCCGCACCTTGGACGACGGGGCGGCCTGGTTCACCAGCCTCTCCCTCGCGCCCCGGCAGGAGGCACTGCGGAACGTCGCTCACAAGAGCCGCCGCGATCTGCCGTCGGTGGGGTTTCGCCCCCATAGGGACCGCGTGGCACGCCTCACGGATCCCGCTCGTGATGTGCCATGACACTGTGCAGAGAAAGCATGACCTGAGACGGTTGCGTATCACGGCACGGCGGTGGGCGGACCGGAACATGAGACGCGGCTCCCGCCAGCCGCTCAGGCAAGAGAGTGGCAGCCGACACCGTAGATGGGGGCTGGTCGCCTCAATGTTGCCGGGGGCGGCGGCCCTGGCCGCGGTGCTGTTCAGCTGGATTCAGGTGGGGCAGGCCAGCAGGGAGCTACGCATCTCCGATGAGGGACAAATCACCAACCGGTTCAACACTGCAATCAGTCATCTGGGAGCCTCATCGGTGCACGTACGGATCGGCGGTATTTACGCCCTCGATCGCATCGTGCAGGACTCGCCACGCGACAATCCCGCCGTTACCTCGGTTCTCTCCGCGTACGTCCGCGACAGAGCCCCGCTGCCCACGCAGACGCCTGCCCAGCCGGAGAAGAAGACCGCTCTACCTGCCGATGTGTCCGCAGCACTCATCGTTCTGGCCAACCGCCCCAAGTCGACCTGGCCTCTCATTGCAAATCTGCAAAACATCAGCCTCCGCGGTCTTCAAGGCAAGTCTGTTCCCTTGCTCGGCGAATCGACTGTCAGGAATTTCCGCTGGGCAGACCTGGCCGGATCCGACCTCCACGGCTCCGAACTCGACAAATTCGACTTCAGGGAGGCGGATTTTCAGAACGTAGACGTTTCCAGCGCCAGGCTGACACGGTCCGATCTACGAAAGGCTTGGGCTGAATCCGCAAACTTCAGCAAAGCGATTCTTATCGGCTCAGACCTCTCCGACGCCCAGATGTACGAGGCAAACCTGACGGGTTCATTCCTCAGTGAAGAAGCCGACCTGATGAACGAGGAAACCGACAGCGGTTGGCGCCCTGTTCCGAGCGCCAACCTCACAGGCGCCCATCTCCTCGGGGCGAACCTGAGCAATGCAGACCTACGCGGTGTGAACCTCACCCAGGCATGGCTGAGCGGAACCAACCTCACCGGCGCGGACCTCAGCCGCGCCAACCTTCAGGCTGCGGACCTCACCAACGACCGTGCGTATGGATACGGCAACACCAGACTGACCCGCACTTCCCTGAACGCCGCTGATCTGCGTGATGCCGACTTGCACGGCGTGGACCTACGCGGCGTGAACCTCGGCCGGGCACTGCTGAACGGAACCGACCTCACCGACGCGAACCTCACGAGCGCCAACCTTGCGGGCGCGGACCTCACCTACGAACCCGACTATGAAATGGCCAAACTGACGCGCACCTCCCTCAAATCCGCCAACCTGCGCAATGCCGACTTACGCAACGTCGACCTGCGCAGCGTCGACCTGCGCGGCGCTGACCTGCGCGGGGCCAAGCTGACCGGGGCACGCATCAAGGGCGCAAAAATGGACGAGCATACGCGTGGGGTACCGGCATCAGCCAGGTGAAGCCCTTCCGGATGATGCGACCTCTCGCTTTCACACATCGGCCTTCTCGTCATCCGCCATGGCGGCAGCCTGCCCAACACTGCCCGCCACACAGCAGCGCTCCCCCATCCCGGCGTACGGGACGCCGTGCCGCCCCACCCCGACCGGAACCGGTCCGACACCCGCACTTCGCCCAGTACCACCACCGGGCTCGCGCCCGGCGCGGTCAGCCGGCACAACGGACACCTCAGCGTCGTCGGCCAGGACCAGCCACGGGCCATCGAGACGGAACCAGTGCGTACCGCCCCCGGCACCGAGGGCGCCAGTTCACCACCGCCGCCCGGCCCACCCGAGCAATCCGCCCGACCTCCGCCAGCAGCACCCTGTCCCGGCCCGGGACTACGGGGTCGAGGACGGCGAGCGGGGAGCGGCGGCCTGCCGTGACGGCGCACACCGCTCGCCAGTCCGCCAAGGGGCGGACGACCGGCAGCAGTGCGACGTCCTCGGCGTCGTACAGCGGGACCGTTGTCAGCCTGCCCTGCCACTTATAGCCCACCTCCACCGAGCCGACCGGGGCCAACCACCCCAGCCGGCCAACCTGGTCGCAGTCCGTACGGTGCACCCCGAGGCGTACCGCAGCCCGGTCCGGGCCGAGCGGGACGTACCGGTCGAGCAGGGCAGGCAGGTACCGACGGCACGCCAAAGCGCCCACCTGGTCCGGGTGCGCATCAGGCCCGGCCCTCACAAGGCGGCCGACCGCCGAGGCAGTCACCCGCGGTCGGCACCGCGGCAACGACACCCCCAACGCTCCGAGTCGGCAGTCTCCACCACCGCCCGCGACCACAACCTCGAGCCAGCATCCGCCAGCGGAACCAAGCCCGAGCCCTCCACCACTGGCAGTGTGACTCAGCGTCTCAGTTGGCACTATCCGCCAAGGCGGGTGCTCAGTCGGCTGCTGTGTGCCAGCTCCGGCACTTGCTGCGTGAAATCACGCTCCGAGCGCAATCGAGCCGAGGCCGGACGCCAGCTGGCGCACGGCCAGTGCAACGGCCTCGCCAGCTGTGGCGAACCGGCCAATGTCCGGAGTGATGAAGCCCCTGCCCACCCCGTACGTGCCGTCGCTGCCCGCAGTCAGGCACGGTCCGACAACGGACAGGCGAGGGCGGGTGGTGGTGGAGAAGCGCAGCGCCCAGTGGCTTGTGAACGGGTAGAGGGCGCGCAGCGCCGGCTCTGCGTACGCCACCTCGATCAAGGCCTGGTACTTCTCCTGCCAGGCGTACTCCAGTTCGTCCGCCTCCTGGCGCATGCGCTGCCACTCGGATTCCGCCAGTTGCCCGGGGTCACGGTCGGGTACCTCGAACCGTCCTGTCAGGTGCACGAAGGGTGCTGTTTGGCGGATGCCGATCAGCGATGTCCCGTCGTGCCACGCCCGGGCGGCCCTGGCGACTTCCGCCAGATCGTCCGTCCGACCGTCGATGAGGGTCGCTCCCTCGAACGGCTCAGAGCCGGATATCGACCACCGCCGCTCGTGCGACCATGCGCTGATCTGCAGGGGCTCGCGATACGGCAAGGTGCTGGCAACGGTCGCGTAGAGCAGCAGAGCGGAATCCGGCGACGTGACAGGGACGACACCGCGCCAGCCCTCCGCCTCGGCCCGGAGCGCCGTAGCAAGGCTGCCGCAGGCCGCGACATCCGGGTACAGGAAGGAGGGATCAGGAGGAGTAGGCACGGCTCATGATTGTGCCCGAGCCGCCGAATCCCAGGTCAGGCAGCTCGCCCGCCACAGGCCCAGGCAACTCCGTCGAGGCGATGGGACCACCCGAACAAGGCATGCCGGGAACCGCGTTCTTCATCGCGCCCGGGGTGCTGCTGACGGCCGCGCACGTGGCGCGAGCCGCGCTTGGGGGCGGCTCGGCCGGACTGGTCGGTGTCTGTGGCGACCACCTCCAGGACGGCGTGGTGCTGCCGGCCCGCCTGCTGCGGTCCCTCGCCGCCGAGGGAGAGCATCCGGTGCCCCTCGGCAGGGACCTGGCCCTGCTGGAACTCGTCGGTGACCCCGTGGAACACGAGTGCGTCTGGCTCGCCGACCAGACCCCCCTGGCACCCGGATCGGGCGCTGGCCTACGGATACTGCGCCCCTTACGGCCGCGCCGACGAGGCTCCCCACCGCTGGGCGCCCCATTTCCCGGTTTTAGGCACCGTCGGCGAGTTCGGGATGCGTACCAACACGGACGAGTTCCCTCCAGGCGTATCCGGGTCCCCGGTCGTCGACCACCGGATCGGCGCTGTGAGCGGGATGAATTCGCACCAACGCCGGCTCCCTGCAGAGTTCGGCGGAGCGGCCGTCACGATGTCGGCGCTGCGCCAGTTCGCGCCGGTGTGCCAGAGCGTGCTGGCTGCGCACGACCTCTGGCACGGCAGACGCCCGCTGATGACCGACGATCTCAACTGGATCGACCTCCAGCAGGAGATGACGCTGGCCTCCATGACCGCCGACGGCGGCGGACACTGGGACCCCACGATCGGCGTACGGCCCTGGCCCTGCTCGCCGCCCAGCCGCCCCCGCCGGACTCCCGGGTGGTCGCGGACCTCGTGACCGAGGCCTCGTCGGTATGGGAGCCGCCGAACCCTGCGACGGAGCCCCTGCTGCTCTGGCCCGACGGCCACGGCCTGCTGTACCAGGGTGAGGCACGCCTGCACGCCGTGGCGCGACTGCGCTATCTGGGGCTGGTCGCGCGGCACGCCGAAGCAGCAGGCGGCCAGACGGCCCAGTTGGAGGAGTGGATCGAAAACCGCGTTCAGCTGCTCGGCCACAGGGACCGGATGGTGCTCTCCCGGTACCGGCCGACCCGGGTCCGGCAGCCCCTACCCATGGAGCCCGCGCCCGTGCAGCCCCTGTCCTGCTGGACGGCCTGCGGAGCCGTGCTCGTGAGCGTGGGCGCGTACGACCCCCTGCCGGACATTCCGGCTGTCCGGAACATCCGGCGGACCTGCGCGAGCTGCTCGTCTCGCCGGAGTTCGGCGTGCCCGCCGAGAACTGCCGGGTGATCCAGGACCCGCGGACCCACACCGAGATCCACGAGGCCATCGCAGAGGTGGCCGAGCGGATCGACCCCGCCTCCGGCAACGAGGGACCACTCACCCTGCTGGTCATCCTCGACAGCTGCTACAGCGGATCGGCGCTGGAGCAGCTCTCCCCGGGCAGCGACTCCGCCGTGACCATCAACGGCACGTATGTGATGGCCTCCTCCGGCGCCACCGAGCCCTCCAGCGCCCCCGCCCGCGCCTGGCACACCACCTTCACCGGCCAGCTCCTCCGCGCACTGCGCTACGGCATCCCCGGGGGCGGGCGCGTGATCGACGCCGACGCCCTGTTCGACGAGGTGCAAGCCCGCTGCCGCGAGGCCTCGCTGCCCCAACCCGCGCGCCAGGTGCGCAACGACGGAGCCCAGATCCCGCTTGTGCACAACAAGGCCAACAGAAGGCCCAGAGAAGGACCCCATGGGGACGTCGTACGGGTGACGCTGGCAGACGGGCCCAGTGCCAGACGGGCTACGGCGATTCCTCGCCCAGGACCCCGGCTTCCGCACCCATGGCCGGGCCCGCTGGGAGCCCTCCGAACCCGCCCGCGAGGGGCAGCTCGGCACCGGGCTGGAAGTCCTCACCCTCGTCATCACCGGGGTGCTCGCCCTGCCCGCCGCCATCGACACCGTCCGTCGCTGGTGCGCCTCGCCCGGGCCAGGTCGTGGAGTAGGGTCCGCCCGATCGTGGAGTGTGTGGGCCGAGCCGTCACCGCCTCACGCCTCACGCCTCAGCAGGCGGCCGTGCAGTGCGGGTGTCCGCAGCGCATCCCCTGCGCGTTCTCGCGCTTCCTGAGCAGCTGGTCCGTGACCTTGCCGCCGTTGCGGATCCGGCGGAAGCACAGCTTGTAGATGCACAAGATGTCCTCGACCTGCCAGGCATCCAGCTCGCGGAAAGCGCGCGGCAGCTCGTCGAGGGCGACGGTGGTCTTCTCGTGCCCCTCGGGAACACCGAGGTACAGGTAGCCCTTGGCCGCGCCCGAGTGCAGCCACACCTCAGCCGGCTCAAGGCCCAGGTGCCACGAGAGCATGAGAGCGGCGTCGTACTGCAAGTGCGGCGCCAGAGAGCCGCCTGCGGCCTCCGCTATGGTCGCGTGGACGGCCGGGAAGGCCTTGTGTTCGGCCAGCTCCGTGGAGCGCTCCTGGAGTCGGCTGGTGAACAGGTCGAGGGTCGCGCCGGAGCAGGTTCGGGCGTGGTCGTGGCGCTGGCCGTCGTGCCGGAGCAGATGGCCCGCCGCGTATATGGCCTTGCCCAGGTCCAGGGACTCGTAGAACCGGCGGTCTTCCTCTTCGCAGGCCAGGTAGATCCGGCGGTAGTGCTCGACGACCCGGTGCAGGCCGGTGACGCCGCGTTCGCTGTCGAGTATCCGGTCGTACATGCGGTCCCCCTCGTTTCTCGTGCCGCGCCGCCCAGGATCGTAAGCAGCTACACCGGCACGGCCCGGGCTGGCCGGCTCATTACAGCTCGCGGGAGCTTCCGGAGGTCGCTGAGCCCACCGTCAAGGGTCCCCGGCCGCAGGACGCCAAGACGCAGAACACGGCTGATGAGACGGCGTCCGCCATGATCATCTACGCACTGATCAGCGGCTGCGCCTGGCGAGTGTTGCTGTCATGCCTCCCGAGAGCGGAGCCCACCACCCACCGTCGAAATCAGGTCAAATAGGTACATCTAATGATGTACCGCCCATGTCGTCCCTCGCGTCGATTCGGTGATCTTCGCCGGTCCCTACGGTTTGTCGTATGGCATCACTGAACGGTCGGACCGGAACCCAGGACATACCGGCGTGGCGGACAGTGGCCACTCCGATCCTGTTCGCCGTGGCTCTTCCCGTGGCCCTGTACTACGTTCTGCGGTCGCAGGGGATCAGCCAATGGTTGGCACTGACGCTCAGCGCGGCGGTCCCGGCGGTGCGCATGGCCGTCGAGTCCGTCACGCGGCGTCGTGTGAACAGCTTCGAGGCGTTCATGATCGGCATGATGGCGGTGCGCATCGTGTCGTCGCTGCTCGTCGGCAGTCCCCGGGTCATCCTCGTCAAGGACGCCGGACTCGCGGCGGCTGCCGGGCTCTGGATCCTGGGCTCGCTTCTCGTGGCGAAGCCCTTCGCCTTCCAGGTCGGCCAGTACTGGCACGGGCCCACTGCCGCGCGCACCCGGGAAGCAGCCTGGAACGTCTCGCCTGCTCTGCGCAGCGGACTGACCCGGCTGACGGTCCTGTGGGGCTGCGCCCAACTGCTGGACTGCGGTGCAGGAGTGCTCGTCGCCCTGCTGCTTCCGGTGGAGTCGGTTCCGGCACTCAATCGCGCGAAGGGACTGGCGCTGCTGTGCGCTGTCGTCCTCATCACCGTCTCCTACAGCCACCGCTACGGCCGACGGCACGCACTGTCCCTCTTCGGTTCGCCACCCCTGATCACCAGAAGGGAAGGCTGATCACCATGACTCTCCACCGGACCAAGGCCACAGGGCTTGCGGCCCCCGCATCCTCCGCCCCCGAGGCGCTGCGCACGACGCTCACGGAGCTGCGGCGCCTGGCCGGGCTCCCGCTCGAACGCGGCCAAACACTGCCACCCCACGCCTATACCTCCCCCGAGCTGTACGAATGGGAGGTCGAGAGGATCTTCCGGCGGGAGTGGCTGTGCGTGGCACGGGCCGAGGAGATTCCACAGCCGGGAAGCTATCTGCGGTTGGACATCCTCGGCACGCCGCTGGTGATCACCCGGGACGAGGAGGGCGAGCTGCATGCCCTGTCCCGGGTATGCCGTCACCGGTTCATGGACCTGCTGCCGCCGGAGACCGCGCCCGAGCACGGCTGCCTGGAACGGCTGACCTGCCCGTATCACACCTGGACCTACCGGCTGAACGGCCAGTACGCGGGGCAGCTCGCCGGCGCTCCCTTGATGCAGCGGGTCGACTTCGACCGGGCCGGCTGCCGGCTCCCGGCGCACCGCGTCGAGGTCTGGAATGGCTTCGTCATGCTCAACCTCGACCCCGGCGCGGCACCGGCGGCACCCGAATTGCACGAGCTGGACCTGCGGCTCAGCAGCCATGGCATCGCGGACTGGGTGAGTGTCCACACCCAGACCTGGGAGGGCGTACCCGCCAACTGGAAAGTGGCGGTGGAGAACGGTTCGGAGAACTACCACCACATGGGTACACATGCACAGACCCTGGATCCGGTGCTGCCGGGCCGGGACACGGAAGTCGACGAGTGCGACGGTCGCTGGTTCACCATGTTCACGCCCCTGTCGGACCCCGAGCGGGGCGGCACGGGCCTGGGGAGGCACGCGCGATCCCGTCGGGGATCGCGGCCGGGGATGCTCATCGCAGGAATCTTCCCGCAGTTCGTCCTGGCGGTCCTGCCTGACAGCGCGGTCAGCATCCGCTGGCTGCCCACCGGTCCCGCCACCCACGACACGCGGATCACGGCCATGGTTCCGCCAGAAGTGCCGGACACACCCGGTTTCGCGGAACAGTTGGCCGGCGTACGCGCTCAGATCGCCCGGATCCAGGAAGAGGATCTGGTGGCCGTCCGCGGCGTTCAGCGTGGCCTGGCCTCCTGCCCGGTGCCGTCCAACGGTCGGTTCTCCCATCTGGAGCGCCCGTTGTGGCAGTTCCAGCGCTACCTCGCGGAGCGACTGCTGTGACTCCGTCGTCAGGCATCGGCGCCTGCTCGGCGACGCGGGCCAGGCGCTGACAGCCATCGGGGGTGAAACAGCCAGTCCGGTGCAGGGCGGGTCGCCCAGCCATCGACGAGCGCGGCGTCAATGGCAGCGCTCAGTGTGGGGATGTTGGCTTCACGATGATGCTCCTTCAGAGGCAAGGGCGGGTGTGCGCTTTCGGCAGGGATCTCACTGATTCGCCGGGGTGGGGGCCAGGAGTACGGGCCACTCCTGGCCGGCTGCCCAGTCGGCGAAGCTGTGCCAGCCGACTTCGGGGTAGTCGCGCCGCAGTCCGGCGACGTCGACATCGAGGCCGATGGTGGTGAAGTACTCGAACATGGCGGCCAGATCGGCGGAGCGGGTGCGGACCTGGGCCAGCGGGACCTCTTGGTGGGCGATCGGCCGGTTGGTGGCTGCCGCGAGGGTCTCGGCGATCTGGCTGGGGGTGCACTCGTTGGAGGCGATGTCGATGCGACGGCCGGTGAACTCGTCACGGCGCTGGAGGACCAGCGCCGCGAATGCGCCGATGTCGGCGGCGGGGATGAGCGTGAGGGGCCGGTCGGCAGGCATGGGCCAGGCGAAGGTGTTGTCGCGCAGCCCGTCGAGGGTCCAGCCGCTGGCGTAGTTGTCCATGAATGCCGCCGGAGCGATCACGGTCCAGGGCACGCCGGCTGTGTGGAGGTACTGCTCGACCAGGTATTTGCTCTCGTAGTGCGGAACCCCGGTGCCGCGGTCGGCGTGGGCGGCGGAGGTGAGGACGATGTGCCCGAGGCGGGCGGCTGCCGCGGCGTCGACGAGGGCCTTGCCCTGCAGGGTTTCGGTGGTGGTGTCGGTGCCGAACGGGGTGGTGACCGCGAAGAGGGAGTTTGCCCCGGAGAGGGCGGCGTCGAGGGAGGCGCGGTCGTCGAAGTCGGCGTGGCGCACGTCGGCTCCCAGGCCGAGCAAGGCGTCGGCGGCAGGCGAGTCGGGGCGGCGGGTGAGCGCGCGCACGTGGTGACCCGCGGCCAGCAGAGCGCGGGCGGTGGCTCCGCCTTGGGCTCCGGTGGCTCCGGTGACGGCAACGGTAAGCATGGGTCCCCCAGCAGGTAGTATCACTGCGCGACGCATTCACTGCGTCGCGCAGTGAATATTACGAGAGACTGCTGCGCCGCGCAGCGATTTGGAGTGTGATCCAGGTGACAGACTCACGCCGGGCCCGATTGCGCGAGGAACTGTCGATGGAGTCGCGCCGCTACCTGGCGGCGTATGTGCTGTTCAACCAGGCTGTCGCCGATCATCTCGGGCTGCACCCGACCGACGTGCAGTGCCTGAGCCTACTGACGGCCGACCCCGGGCCGCGCACGGTGAAGCAGATCGCCGAGATGACGGGGCTGACCACGGGGTCGGCCACACGGCTGGTGGACCGGCTGGAGCGCGGTGGCTATGTGGTCCGCGCGCCCGACCGGCAGGATCGACGCCGGGTGCTGGTCACGCCGGTGCCCGACCGCATCGCCCGCGTCACCGCGGTGTGGGACGACCTCGGCCCGGCGTGGCAGTCGCTACTCGACGACCACAGCGAAGACGAGCTAGAGGTGATCACCCGCCATATGCGACGGGCGTACGACCTCAGCCACGCCCAGATGCGACGCCTGCGATCCCTGCCGAAGCCAGGCTGAGCCCCTCGGCGGCACCCCACAGAGCCGTCGAAGAACACACGGCTTCACCACACTCGCCGACTGAAACGTTCAGCCCCGCCAACTCGGGCTCTCACTCGCCAAGTGAAGCACTCAGTCGCAGGTGGCTGGTGCTGCTGTGGCAAGGGTGAACAGCCCAGGCTCGAGTTCGGTGAGGATGTCGCGGGTCAGCACGCCCAGCTGTCGTGTCCGGGCGGGAGCTCTCCAAGAAGAAGGCTGGTGAAGGCGCGACCACACGCCAGCAGAGGACCGGTGGGCTGGTCCCTGAGGCCATATTTCGGCTTGGAAGTCGCGGACCCAGAATCCGGAGCCGCGGTAGTACATGTTCAAGGTGGCCACGCCGCGAGTAGACCACGTAGGCTCGGGGGGCCACCACGGCATTCCGATCAGAGCCTTGAAAACGGCCGTTGCTGCTCTTCGCCTCGCTTTGTTGTTGCTTGAACGGTGTGGGGAAGGTGGGGATCGGCGAGCATGCGCCGGGCCCCGCCGACCGTAAGGCCGGCGGGGCCCTGTGATCACGAACCTCAGCTGGTGGTCAATTGATCAGCCCGTACTTCGAACTCGATGTCTCCTTCAAGAGATTCGAGTCCCCATGGGGTGACGGAGATCGTGACTGTGTTCGCTGTGGCATCGGTGGTCAGGACGTCGCAGAGGACGCCGACTACGACGGGATAAGGGGAGTCGGGGGTCAGGTCGTCGCCGGTGAAGACAGGCCACTGTCGATGAAGGCCCACTGTTGCTGGTGGGCGTCGGTGAAGCGGACTTCGACCAAGCCGGGCTGGGGTTCATCATCGACCCATCGGACCGCTTCACAACGCAGGAAAGCCATGGGCAGAGCCTGCCACCACAGCGTGCGGTCGGCAGCCCGATTACCGGGTGCCGACCCATCGGCCTTGCTGTCACGGAGCCCTGCGGAGGGGAACGACATCGGGAAGGCCGGCGGGAATCGAGGGCCGGGCGGCTTCCGGCCGGAGCGAAATCCTGTGGCAGCAGCGCTCGCCCCGCAGCAGCTGATCGAGCGGGTCGTGGGCCTCGACGAGGCGGCAGCGTTGCTGCCTGGCTTCGACCGGGCCTCCCCCGCCGGGATGACGATGATCGATCCGCTCCACGGCTGAATCCACGGCGGACGCGGCCGGGGCGGCGGGCGTGGCGTCAGGATTTGTGCGGGTTGTCGGGTAATGATGGCGCAGTGCGACTTGATCACGTGTCCTATGCGGTGGCCCGCGACAGCTTCGTCTCGACCGTCCAGTGGATCGGATCGGCCCTCGGCGCCGGGTTCGTCGACGGGGGCGTGCACCCACGATTCGGCACCCGCAATTTTATTCTCCCGCTGAGCGGCGGCACCTTCGTCGAGGTCGTCACCACACTCGACCACCCCGCCGCCGACCGCGCACCCTTCGGCCAGGCGGTCGCGCGCCGCGCCGCCGAGGGCGGCGGCTGGCTCGGTTGGGTGGTCGCCGTCGACGACATCGCCCCGGTCGAGGCCCGCCTCGGCCGCACCTCGGCCGAGGGCCACCGTGTCCGCCCCGACGGGTTCGACCTGAGGTGGAAGCAGATCGGCCTGCTGGAACTACTGGAGGACCCGCAACTGCCCTACTTCCTTCAGTGGTTGGTCCCCATCGAGGAGCGCCCGAGCGCCGACCCGCGCACCTCCACCACCATCCAGGGGGTCTCCATCGCCGGCGACGCCGCCTCCATCGCCGATTTCCTCGGCGAACCGGCCGACCACCCCCTCGACCAGATCGACGTCACCTGGGTCGAGGATGAGGAGCCGGGCCTGGTCTCGGTCGAGTTCGCCACCGCCCACGGCCCGGTCACGATCTGACCAGGGCCCGACTGCCCCGCGGGAGCAGCCGGCTGGGGTCTCCTGGCTAGCGCGTGCCTCTTTGATGGGTTGGTCAGTTGATCGGATGTGTCTGCCCGATTAGTGATCACTGATGCGATGTGGGGCCGGATCGAGCCGCTGATGCCGGCCGATCCGGTCCGTGGACGGCGCTGGGCTGATCACCGCCGAACGCTCGAGGCCATCGCGTGGAAGTACCGCACCAACTCGCCCTGGCGGAACGGACCTGCCCGACGAGCTCGGCCCATTCCAGACCGCCCACAAAAACGGCTGATCAGATGGGCCGTCGCCGGAACCTGGCAGAACATCCTGACCGCAGTGCTGGCGGGCCGCGGACGCCGATGACGACATCGGCTGGACCATCTCGGTCGACTCCACCGTCGTCCGCGCCCACCAGCATTCCGCCGGAGCACGCAAAGAGGGGCCGAAGGCCGCAGCGGGGCCGCCGGATGGCCGGGGCGGACCCAGCCCGGACGCGCGCCGGGCGCCGCCCCGCCGAGGCCAGCCGTACCCCCCGCACCGCACCTCCCGGTACGGCATGCGCCCGGGGTGGGGGCCGCGGATACGGCGCAGCTATGTCGAAGTTTGAGTGGCTCGGGGAGCGTTCTGGCCGGTGAGGAACGTCTGGACAACGGGCAAGGTGAGATCCGTTCGCAGGAACGCGTCGAAATGCCCGCAGTCGGGCAGCTCCACGAGGGTGGCGCTGCGCATTCGGGCGGCGGTCTGCCGAATCGCAGGTAGCTGGCGGTCGCGATCTCCTGCGATCAGGAGCAGCGGGACGGGTGAGGAGGCGAGCGCATCCAGGACGCTCCCGCGGTTGTCCAGGGCGAGGGTCAATGCCGCCAGGGCATTCGGATCGGCGGCTTGCATCACGGTGCACATCCATCCCGGAAGCGGTCCCTGACGCTCCAGCCTCTCGATGAACGGTGCGGTGCCCTGAGTGCGGAACGCCTCGGCTTCCTGCTCGACCTCGGCCGGATCGACGACGGCGACCGGGCCGGCGTGGGCACCGCCCGCGACGAGCGTGGTCAGCCGCTCAGGGTAACCGGCCAGCAGATGCAGGCCGATGATGCCGCCCATCGAGGCTCCCCACATGGCCGCCCGGTCGATGTCGAGCGCGTCGAGAACGGCGAGGACGTCATCGACCTGACGGCTGATCGCGTAGCTGCCCGCGTCGTGGGGCGCGTCGCTGTCGCCGTGCCCACGGGCGTCGATCAAGACGAGGCGAAAGCCGTCGGCGAGGGCGTCGACGTGACCAGCGGAGTGCCAGGTGGTGCGGTCTCCGAAGAAGCCATGCAGCAGCACCAGCGGATCTCCGCATCCCACGGTCTCGAACGCGATCGTCACTCCGTCACTGCTGGTGATCCGCATGTTCCGAGCCTGGAGGAAGACTGCCCGAGCCTGCAAGGTGATGTGCCGGGCGCCGCCCCGGCCGCCTCGGTGGCACAACGTCATTCCGCCGCTGTTGGTAGCGCCGCCGGCTCGATCGCGCCCCGCCGGACAGGGGCAACGCCCGGGGCCTCATGCGGGCCCCGGCGTTCCCTGGCCCCGACTCCTGATTCTGGCCCACAGTGCGGACGACCGGGTGAGGTACACGAGTGGGCCGGCACACACTTCCTGGCACCAGCCGCCGTACGTTCATGTTGAGTTCGCCTTGTCCGGCCGGCTGCCGCCGAAGTGTCGGGCCGACTTGGCTTCCTGGGCCAGGCGGCGGAGGGCCAGCAGGGCGGGTTCGAGGAGGATCGAAATCAGAACGGCCCGTTCGGCTTGGGCCAGTACGTCGCGCTCCCCGCGCATCTGCTGCACGTCCAGGTCGGCGATGCTGTCGGCGAGCCGGGCGTAAGGCAGCAGGCCGCGCCAGTCGATGTCCGCGCCCAGGTCGGCGAGTGCGGCCAGGACCTCTGCCAGGGTGTGCGCGGCCGGGTTGCCCTGGGAGACGTCCCACTCCATCTCGGCGATCAGCATGCGTGCGTCGGCCAGGCCCGCCGACTCCGGCTCCGGCTCATTCGGGGAGTGTTCTGTGCTGGCGTCCTCTTCCATCTTGGTCGGACGTACGCCCAGCACTATCCCGAAGACCTGGTGCAGATCCTCTTGTTCGGCGGTGATCGCGTCCAGGATCTCCTTCGTCGCGCTGGTCGACAGGCCGCGCGTCCCGATCAGGGTGCGGATGAACCGGAGCCGGTGCACGTGGTCTTCGCCGTAGTCGGCCTGGTTGGACGCGGTGGCCCGCCCCGGGGGGAGCAGCCCTTCGCGCAAGTAGTACTTGATCAGCGGCACTTGTACGCCGGTGCGTCGACTGAGCTCGGAGACCTTCATCTACTCACTTCCTCGGCAACGGATAACGGATAGCGCTATTGTCCATTCTGTTGCGGTGCCCATCCGCTCAACCTCCTGGAAGAGGCCCTTCGCCGTGCCCACATTAGGCTGGATCATTCCGCACCCCGCACCCCGCGCCGTTACAGGCGCCGGTCCTCGTCATGGCGTCCCGTTTTGAACTGCGGTCCCGCAACGACGTCCCCTGCTTTCTGATGCTCTCCATGTGCTCCTGGCGCCAGGCGAAGACCACGCTGGGCGCCTACGGCGCCTCGCTGATCCCGCAACCCCTGCGGCGGGCCTTCTACACCCTCTCCGCTTGGCAGGACCGCGGCGCACTCTCCACGTACGCCGACACCGGCCCGTCTGACGCCCGACACCGCGCGGCCCACGCCCCCGAAAGTCTCCGAGTGGCCGGCACGGCCGCACCCGAACGCCGCTCCCAGGCTGGACGTCACCAGGGGGCCGCTCTTCAGCCGGGGAATCATCGCCGGCGGTGCACAACATCAGCCCGGATCACCGGTCCCCGCACCCGGCAGCTCGTCGAGGCCGGCGGCCCGGCCGGCCCTGACGGCTTCTTCGCGTCTGCCCGCCGGGCGTACCGCGCGGGCCTGTTCTTCACAGCGGCCTGAACACGACCGACCTACCGAAAGGATTCTCCTCTCATGTTCGGCACACTCATGCTCATCGCCGTTCCCACCGTGCTGTTCCGGCTGCTCGGCGCGTTCGGCATCGGACGGTTCGCGACCTGGCGGGTGTCCGTCCTGCACGGCCTCGCGGTCATGCTGGTGTTCACGGCGAGCGCGCACTTCGTCCCGTCCGCCCTCGGACCCATGCCCGGCCACCACGACCTGGCCGCGATGGTCCCGCCGTTCGTGCCGTTCCCCCGCCTCGCGGTCTACGCGACGGGCGTCCTGGAACTCCTCGGCGCCGCCGGACTCGTCCGGGAGACCACCCGGCCGACGGCCGGGCTCGGCCTCGCAGTGCTGTTCGTCCTGTTGCTCCCGGCCAACATCCACGCGGCCGTCGAGCAGATCCCGTTCAACGGGGAGCCGGCGACACCGCTGTGGTTCAGGATTCCCGAGCAGGTGATCTTCATCGGCGTTGCACTGTGGGCCTACATCCCGGCGCGTGCCGCTGCAGCCCGCCGGGCCGACGGGGTGCCTGCTTAAAGTCGTAGCGGGCACGTGCCGGACGAGCAGCGCGGCCAGGTCCCGGCCGAGGCAGTCACTCGTGGCTGGCGCACCGGCCAGCGACGTCTTTACCCTCGGTGCAGTACTGGCTTACGCCGCTACCGGAGTCGGCCCGTTCGGCACCAGCACCGGCACCGGCACCGGCACCGGCACCCCGGACGCGCTCTCCTTCCGCGCCTTACACGAACAGCCCAACGGACATCGGACGGCAGTCCCTCGGATCGCGGCGTACCGCCCAGTTGCCGGCGTATCTGCCGTCCCAAGGCGCCGGAACGCCCGGGGACGGGTCGAGGGCAAGGCAGCTGAGACAGCGGCTACTCGGCTTTCTCAGTCGATCTGAGTAAACCCGCGGGGTTTCCTCAGCGACGGCCCAGCAGCTCGGCGATCCGCATGAACCCGTCAGCGCCGTGGCCCTGTCCGATGGCCCGGCGGGCCAGACCTTCCGCCGCCCGCATCACGCCCGCATCGATGCCGTGGGCCTCGGAGGTGTGGACGATGTGGGCCATGGACGAGGCCGCTGAGGTGAGAGGGTTGTCCTCGCCGGAGAAGCTTCCGTCGTCCACGTCCTCCGCGAGCCCTTCGAAGATGGGCGGGAGTATGTCGCCGATGCCCTTGGCGAACGGCGCCAGCTGTCGCGCGGTGATCCCTTCCGCTCGCGCCACCGCCAAGGCGTGGGCATAGCCCGCCATGGCGGTCCAGAAGATGTCGAGCAGCGCGATGTCGTACGCCGCCGCCCGGCCGATCTCCTCGCCGAGGTGGGTATGGGTACCGCCCAACGCCTGCAGGACGGACTGGTGCTCGTGGTAGAGATCTTCTGGGCCGCTGTGGATGAACACTCCGGCCGGAGTGCCAATGGTCGTGATCGGCGTCATGATCGCACCGTCCAGGTAGCGGACGCCGTGCTCCGCCGCCCACGCTGCGGTGTCCCGGGCTCGGTCCGGCGCGTCTGCGGTCAGGTTGACCACCGTACGCCCCTTGAGCGCGTCGGTGACCGCCTCGCGCCGCAGAATGGTGTCCACCGCGTCGTAGTTCACCACGCAGATCACGGTCAGCCCGCTTGAGGCAACGGCCTCCTCAGCCGACGGGGCGCTGACCGCGCCCCGCGCGACCAACTCCCGGTCCCGGCCCGGCGTCCGGTTCCAGACCGTGGTGCGCAGGCCGGCATCCAGGAACGCGCCCGCCAGGGATCGGCCCATCGGCCCCAAGCCGAGGACGGTGACGGCAGACTGTTCGGTGTGTAGGGACATGGTTCAACTCCGTTGTAATATCGACAAAATGTAATGAATGGGGTGAAGATGACGCGCAGTCGTGCCCAGGACCCGAATGTCTGTGGGGTAACCGCCGCGATCGCTGTGATCGACGGAAAGTGGAAGACGGCTCTGCTCTGGCTGCTGGAATCCGGTCCGCACCGCCCGGGCGAGCTGCGCCGGCGGCTGCCAGGCCTCAGCGAGAAGGTGCTGACTCAGGCGCTCCGCGATATGGAGACCGACGGACTGGTGCACCGGGAGGTGCACGACGTACTTCCGCTGAAGACCATGTATTCCTTGACCGCGTTCGGTCGAGAACTCTCCGAGGCCTTAGCTCCCCTCTCCGACTGGGGCCACCGCCGCTTGGAGAAGCTCACCGACGCCCAGTCAGCCTCCTGACGTATCGCACAGCCACACCCACCCCACGTCTCACCCGGATCTGGCGGCCCTCCGACCGCCCTTCACCAGGATCGGTCCATCGCCGACCGCCGCCAAGTACCCACAAAAAAGTGGCTACGGGCTCGGATCGGCGCCGACTGGTCGGCCGCGCTGGGATGACTCTGCCGCTGCTTCCCGGGCCCTGCGTTAGTGGCCAGTTCAGATTCACACCGGGTAGTCGTCGACGGGCCAACGGCTGGGCGTAGCGCTCTGGCGGAGGCGCGTCGCCTCGGCTCGTGCCCTGCCCATCGGCACGGAAGCGATGACATGGCTCACCTGCTGCTGCTCGGCTCCCTGGCGTCCGCTCTGTACATCCTCAACCTGCCCGTCGACGACGCGATGGTCACCGACCTCGCCACTGCCGCAGCAGCAGGAATCACCGCAATGGCCGACCGGCACCACAGCCACCCCGGCGGAGCCGCCGAGCCGCGCTGACAGGGCTGCGCGGCGCCGCCTGCTGCCCTGGTCCGACGTCACCTCCGTGGTGATGGCGGTCTTGTCGAGGAGTCGGCTATTCGGGAAGGCTCGGGGTCACGCGACCGCGACGAAGACGAGGGCGAACGGCGCCGCTCTCCTGACACGGAGAGTGACACGCCAATTGGCCGGACGTGGGGAATTCGCGCTGGCCGCTGTCAGCCGTGGTTCGGAGCGCTCGTTCTCGTGGCAACCGCCCGTTGAACTCAGCTTTGACCGTTCGCACTTCGCATCGTCGGCGAGAGCGAGCTTCCGCTGCGAGGCGTCCGACCAGGGCGGCATACGGGGCCCGCTCCCCGCCGGACGGCCGGTCCAGGACCGGACCCCGCCCCGGCCCCGCCGCGAAGTCCAAGGCGAAGGCGCGGCCGAGCACCCGTACCCCGACACCGCACCGCCCGGTCCGACCGGCACCCAGGTCCGGCGCCGCGGACATGGCGCAGCTGTGCCGCGCAGCGCACGGCATCACCACCCCCGCCATCCCGCCCCGTGCCACCAGACCTACTGTGGCTGAGCGCTGCAGTTGGCCCTCATCCAGCCGACGCTTCGGCGGTGACCTCAAGGTGGTACGTCGTGTCGACCCAGAAGCCGTTGGCGGCCGACGCCTCGATCTGCAGCACGTACTGGCCGGGCGCCAGCGGTGCGACGCCGGCCCAGACCCCCCAGGTGAACCGACGGGTCAACCACCTGGTGCGGAACTGTGCCGAGAATTCCTGCAGCGGGAGCGGAAGGCCATTGAGGGCGGCCGTCGCCTCAACCACGCGCATGGTCTGCGGGGTCTTCGAGTAGAACCGGTTGTGCTGCATGTTGAGCACGGGGAAGAAGAGGGGGCGGTCCGACGGCACCGCACAGCGCCGCACGACGCGTCCACCGTATGTGCCGGCAAGGAACCAGAGGTCGTCCGGTTGGTTCCAGCCGGCGTGTTCGCCTGTCTTGTCCCTGACTGGGCTGCGGTCCTCTGGCGCGGACATGGCCCATCGCCACCACCGCCCCGAGAGCGTTCCGCCCTCCACGTCACCCAGCTTCCACTCGCCGTTGACCGATCCCGCACTACTCACAACGCCCCCCTGTTTGCCCCCTGACCTGGGCTTGTTCGAACGTGCAGACATTACCTTGCACGGCATCCAACTCGAGAAGGCGGAGCAGGGAAGGCTCCGGCTGAGGTGGCGTTGGAGCCCGTCGCTAGGCTCCGGTGCCATGACCAGTGATCTCGGGTTCACCTGCTCGAGCTGCGGGGCTCACCACCCCGAGCTGCCGATGAACTACACGGCCCACGCCCCCGCCGTGTGGGATTCGGCGTTCGCCGATGCCGACGACTGCCTGCTCTCGTCGGACCAGTGCGTGATCCGTGCGCAGCACTACTTCGTCAAGGGCCTGATCGAAATACCGATCATCGGCAGCGACCAGATGTTTTCCTGGGGTGTCTGGGTCTCACTCAGCCGCGAGAACTTCTCCCGGGCAGCAGACCTGTGGGACAGGCCCGGCCGCGAGTCCGAAAAGCCTTACTTCGGCTGGCTCACCACCGACCTGCCGGTCTACTCGACCACGACCCTCAACCTGAAGACGCATGTCCACACCCGCCCGGCCGGTGAGCGCCCTTACGTCGAGCTCGAGCCCACCGACCATCCCCTCGCCGTCGAACAGCGCACGGGGATCCCCCTGGACCGCGTGCGGGAGATCGCGGCGGCCGTGCTCCACTCCGGCAGCAGCGAGGAGCAGTGATGGCCGGTGCCTCCGTGTCGCCCTTGGCGAGCGGCGTGATCGGCCAGGCCCCCTAGTTGTGGGCTGAGTCCAGGAGCCGGTCGAACGACTCCTTCTCGAAGAGCCAGTCGTACAGGACACCCTTGATCTGAGTGCCGTTGATGGCGACCGTGGGCGTGCCAGGGCCGCGTGGGTCGTCGCCGCCGGCTGCCTCGTACGTCTTCTCCGATGCGGTGACGAAGTCCTTGTACTTCATCGTCGCCACGGCGGAGTCGAAGGTCTCGCTCCGCAGCCCCTCGACCTGGCCGGCGAGTTCCAGCAGGGAGGTTGTGGTGTAACCGCCTGCGAGTTCGTTCTCGGCCATGTTCTCGAACAGCACGGTGTGGTACTCGGTGAACTTTCCCGCGTCCAGCGCCGCGCGAAGGGCGTTGACCGCCCTCTTCGATCCGTCGCCGCCTGCGCGGTCGTCCCTGAAGGACGCGAAGGTGTACTCGGTCTTGGCCTCGCGGCGCAGCGTCATCTCACGTAGCGCCGGGGCGCCGGTCGCCTCGAACTCCTCGACGACCGGACAGCGTGGGTCCTCGTACAGCCGGACCGTAGTTGCCGCGGCCGGGTCGCCCACCACGATCGTCGTGCCGTCCGCGGCCAGTTTCTCCGGCAGCTCCTCGACACCTGCGTAGGCCGCCGGCAGAGGTGTGCCAGCGGCTCTGTCATCCGTGGGCTGCGTCTTCGGTGCGCAGCCTGCCATCATGAGCACAGCGATTCCGGCCGCGGTGGTGGCGGCCAGCCCTCTTACGTTTCTCACCTGCGGATTTCCTCCCCTGGACTGCGCAGACTCCAGGCGCTCCGGGTCACGCATCGCACAGCGATTTTTCGGCCGCTGGGCCACGGCCTTTTGTGGTCGGCGGGCGGAGCCCTTTCCTCCTCCTGGGTACACCGGCGCGCTTTCCAACGCTTGGGAACAGCCACAGATGCTCTCGACTGGCCGGCACGTCCCGGACACTGCCTTCGGTGGGCAGGCCGCGGCAGAGGTTTTGGAAGCGGCTTCTGGGCCGGGGTCGGCGGGAGGGGTGATGCCGGGTGAGAGCTGTTCGCTGAGCCGATGATGTTCGTTCCGGCTGCCGTCAGCACGTGCTGGACGCGGGTTCTGGCCATGCCGCGGTAGCGGCAGAAGCGCGCGTTGAAGCCTCTGGTTGCCCCTGCCCGCCAGCCGTCGACCCGCCGGGGCGCTGGCTAGATACGCCCAGCGCCGGGGCATCTCCTTCCCAGCCGGCCTCCGGCCGGCGACGGAGCGGAGCTATTGAGACCGAATCGGCCACCGCCTCCCGCACCGACAACCCACCCTCTCAGCGACAGTCGTGCCGTCAGAGAGGGGCGGACGGAGGCGGGATGCGGGCCAGGAGTTCGTGGGCGGCCCGGATCAGGTGTGCGTTGATCTCCTCCGGGGACGTCTGCGGTCCGGTGTGGTCCCAGCGCGCCAGCACCAGGTCGACCATGGGTGCCAACTCCTCGGACTCCCCGTAGGCCGCGGCCACCTCGTTGACGATGAGCAAGTCGCCCTCGTCGGGGTCGAGCCATCCGCCGACGATCTCGGCGGCCCACCAGCGGGCGAGCGCCAGTCGGCCTTCCCAGTAGCCCTCGGGTGGGTGGAAGCCGAACCCGAGCTCGTCCGCTACCTGGCCGAACAGCTCCTTGGCCTCGCCCTTCTCACTTCGCAGCAGCCCCGCGAGGAGCGGCAGCGACGGTGTGTCCACGCCGGCCATCAGGGCGCGGAGTGCGGCCTGGATCAAAAGGCCCGTGTCACCGCGCTGACCGTCGACCACCTGTGGGCGGTCTCCCGCAGTTCCCGCACCGCCTCGGCCGTCGTTTCGGGGCCTCCGTGCGTTGTCATCGCGGCATGCTGCCACGACCCGCCGACGACCGGCCAGCGGGTATCACGCGCTCGGGTCCGAAGCCGAGCACGACATCCCGGGCGGAGTACTCCGTAGGACTTGAAGCCCACCTCCGCCGTGCCCACCGGGGACAACCACCCGAGGCGGACCACTTGGTCGGTAAAGTCGGTACGGCCCGAGGCGGACCCGCCGCCTTCGGGCAACGGATCCGACGGCAGCGGCCCGCCGCAGGAACTAGCCCTCATCCGCGTCGTCAGGCACCCAGCGCAGCACATCGCCGGGTTGGCAGTCGAGCGTGCGGCAGATCGCGTCGAGTGTGGTGAACCGGACCGCCTTCGCCCGGCCGTTCTTCAGTACCGCGATGTTGGCGGGACTGATTCCGACGGCGGCGGCGAACTCGCCGACCGACAGCTTGCGTTTGGCGAGTTGCACGTCGAGGTCGACGATGATGGCCATCAGACCACCTCGGCAAGTTCACTCTTCATGTTGGTCGCCTTGCGCAGCAGACTGCGCATGATCACGATGAGCATGACCAGGCAAGCCCCGATGCCGGTGGTCGCGGTTGCGGCGGCCAAGGCGCTGATGAGCTCCATCCCGTCCTCAGGGGACGGGATGTTGGCCAGCATCAGGTGGCAGGTGACAGTGAGAGTCAGCAGTGTCGCCGCGATGGTGGAGCCGATGATGGTGTCGACCCACCGGAAGGCTGCCGGCGAGAAGATCCCATCACGTTCGACCATGGTGAGCAGCCTCCACGCCGCAGCGAGGACGACCTGGACGCAGGCGACCCCTGCGATGGCAACAACCGTGTAGGGCAGGGCGTACGGGGCATACGGCGGGAAGCGGTCGACCTCGTCGGCTGCCGTGGTGGGGATGATGACGAACTGACCGAATAGGCCGAAGAGGATCGCTGTGGCAATGCCACCGCGAAGCACGGCGATGAAGAGACGATGCATGCATCGATAATCGATCGATGCCGATCGATAGTCAATGGATCCTTGTCGATTGTCGGTAAGAAACGGCCTGGTTGGCGCTGTCCACCAGGCGCTCCAAGGGCCGATTCGCGCAACGGATCACGCGGAGTGTGCCACTGACGTTTGATTGGCGTGGATCACTGCTCTTGTCCCAGCGCGGCGGAGTCGGGCCGGTCTCAGTCGACCCGAACCGTCGACTCGGCCAAGTAACGGCTGGCTGAGGCGAGTTCAGCTGCGTGGGAGGATGTAGGCCCATGACGGACAACAGCCGGCCTTGGGCGAGCATCGGGCTTCACCAGGACCAGATCGTTCAATGTGAGGTCACCGGACACCGCGGGCGCTTCGGTGTAGAGGTCTCCATCGTCAGGCCCGGCAGTACCGCCGGCGCCGGATTCGGGCCCGCGCTCGGCCCACCCCTCACCCGATCTGGTCAGGTGCGTCCCACCACCAAGCCGGTTCAGCTGTCCAGCGGGTGGGGGTTCGCCAGGATGCGTTCGGCGAGACCGCTCCGTACGGACACCGCCGCGGAACTCTCAGGCTTACGGGCGGCCTGCTCGCGGAAGCAGGTCAGGAACTCGTCCGCGAGGCCCTCGCGGGGGTACCGGGCCAGGACCTCCGCCCGGAACCCGGCCGTGAAGTCGTTCGCATTGCGTCCCGAGATGTCCACGCCGGTGGACCGCTCCAGCAGATGCCCTTCCGGGTCCTCCCGCACGTCCACCGAGTCCCACATGTGCCGCACGATGACCTCGGACAGCCGCTTTCGGCGCTCCACCGGCCACCCCGCCCCGGCGCCGAACACCCAGGCCACGTGCCCGCCAGCCACGTCGAAAGCCACGGTGTGGCTGTCGAACTCCGGGACCAGGCCGATGTCGTGGAGCAGCGCGGCCACGTACAGCAGCTCGGCGTCGTGCTCGATGCCCCGGTCCGCGGCGTACGCGGAGGCCCACACATAGGACCGCGCTGAGTGGTTCAGCAGGGCCGGAGTGCAGTAGGCGGTGGCGACTTCGAGGGCGGCGGCACAGGCGGCGGTGTCGGGGGCGGCGGGTACGGTCAGCGCTTCGGGGGACGTGTGGCGAGTCATGGTGCCGAGTATGCCGACCACCCCTGGTCAATGCCCGCCCCGCTAGTAACAGCTCATGCGCGAACCGTCGGGCGCCGCCTCGGCGGACCATGAGAACCAGGTCCGGGCGTCCACGGCGCGCAGGGCCCCCGGGTCCGGCTTCACCCCGTAGATTTCGTGGAGCATTTCGGGTGAGTCGAAGGCGAGAGTCATGCTCGGCCGGTCGGCGGATTCGAAGCAGAAGACAGCGAACCGGCCGTCGGGCCCCATGTCCAGGTCGTGCACCGGGCGCCATCCCGCCGCCGGCGCTTCCCGGCCGTAGTACTCCAGTACCTCCTCCTTCGTCCCGCTGTACGCGTACAGCCGCTGCGCGGAGAGCCAAGCGCCCGCGGTGTCATCGATGCAGGAGGACCCGGCCCACGGACCGCCGCCGACGGGCACGGCCCCTTGCGGACGAAGCGCCAGCGCGGGCAGCTTGTCGAGCTCGGCCACGGCCGGCTCGGTTCCCTCACAGGTCTCGAACTGGGGCAGGAGGGAACATCCGCTCAGGCTGGTCCCGACGAGCAGAGCCGCCAACAGCACCCGCACGGCAAGCATGTTCATGGCGAGATTATGGCCCTTGCACGGAAGCCGCGGAGCCGCGGAGCCGACGGTCGGCTCGTCCGCCGATGGCGCCAACCGCCCTCCCCCTCGGTGACACGTACATCCTTCCGGGCCGCCCGTGAGTCACAGCTCCCGACATCCGCAGGCGTCAAGCCTTCGCAGGGGAACGGGGATCTGTTGATAAGCGCAAGCACCTCCAAGGCCGGCAGACGACGCATGGCCGCCGCCATTGTCGTCGCCGCGGCCCTGGGTACCGCGGTTCCGCCGACCGTCGCAGCCGGCTCCGTGGCCGCCGCCGAGAACCCGGCGCCGCTCGCCGAGCACGTCATCCCCGCTCGGAAAACCCCTGACCTGGGAACGCGGGCTCATCTTGCGACGCAGTCCGGCTACCTGATGCAGGGAGCCACTGAGAAGACGTTCGTCTGGCGTGCGTACGGGAGCACCGAAGCCACCGAATTCGTCGCGCCGTACGGCAAGACCCCGTTCGAGGCGGGTCCACACACCATCGCCCTGACCAAGTGGGACCTCGGGGGCGACGACGTGCTCTTCCGCGATATGCGGGACGGCTCGACCAGGACCGTCACGCTCCCGGATTCCCACTCGCTGCGGGCGGTGGTGGGCAACGCACTGCTCACGGAGGGCGGAGTCGAGAGCCCGGGCTGGCACTGGCTGACCCTGGAGGACGGCAGACTGGTCGACCGGCTGATCGCCGGGGTCCCGGCCAGTTCGTATGTGGACAGCAGCAGTGCCGCGGGCGCCCTGCTGCTGTCCTGGGCCGACGGCGAGAGACGCACCTGGCTGGCCCCCGGCGAGAACGCCCGACCTGCCCCGGTCGCAACCAAGGTCATGGGCGACTGGCTCGTCAGAAGCTCCGTTTCGTCCTCGCACGAGGTGAACGTGAAGGCCTGGGACACCAAGGGGTCTCTGGCCGAGCCCGACGGAAAGTCCTCGACATGGCAATCCGGGTCGAACCCCGACACGCACTTGCACGTGGCCGGCGTGGTGGCGGGTGAGCTGCTGGTAAACGAGTTCGGAGGACTGTTCGCTCACCCCTTGGACGGCGGGCCGGCCCGGAAGCTCCTGGACAGGGCGAGTTCGTGGCAGTTCCCGGTCGTCGGTGACCGCATGGTCGTCAGCGGCGGGGGCACGGGGCTGGAGCAGGCCGTCTACACCGCCGAGCGCGGCCAGGACGGCAAGGCTGTAGCGGTGCCGCAGCTGGACATTCCGCCGCTGAACGTGCCGTTCCTGAAAATGAGCATGGAGAACGGACGCCTGCACACCGTCGACTACGCCCCCGACAGGCAGCCCTGGCTCGTCGAGTACGCCATGCCCGCCACCGGCGCACCACAGGCCGGTACGTGGCGCGACCACCCGGAGGGCGAACTCGACTCCGCCCTCGACCACTGCAGCGACGACCACTGCTTCCCGGTGGTCGGCACGGGCGAGGGCAGCGCGGTGATGGCGACCAACATCTCGCTCGAGCAGTTCACCCGGGACCGGAAGCTGAGGATGGGCTGGGCCGAGACCAGGCCCCATTCCCTCCAGGCGTCCGGCCGCTTCGCGGCCTACCTGCTGGGGTCGGGGTCGGATCCTCGTCCCGTGGAGGTCGTCGACCTGGACCAGCAGAAGCGCGTCCGGTCCGTTCCGGTACCCGACGGCGTCTTCTCGCTGTCCGGGTACTGGCTGTGGCGGGAGAAGTCCAACGGCACCGTGGAAGCGGTGGATGTGCGGTCCGGCTCCGTGGTGCGTACGGACACGGTCGCGAACTGCGACATCAAAGCCCTCGAGGCGTGGGGCAGCTCCGTGTACTGGAAGTGTGACGCGGAGGCGGGCGTCTACGACACCGCGTCGCAGGCGAAGGTGCCGCTCCCGGCGCACAACGACGCGCGGCTGGGCGATGGCTTCGTCGTATGGGAGAAGGATGGCGTCCTGAAGTCCACCGACCTGCGTGGAACCACGGGAACGCGGGAGATCGGAAAGCCGGTCAACGCACATGCCGGCCGGGGCTGGACGGTGGACAAGCAGTCCGGCCGGATCGCCTATGCCGATGCCGGTTACGCGCTGCACGTGGTCGATGCCGGTGTGCCGAACGGGAACCTGGCAGCCGTCGATGGGGAGACCCCGACGGCGTTCGACGCCGCGGGTGGGACGAAGTCCTGGTCGGGGGCCTGGTTCCTGAACAGGACGGCTTCGTCGTGGACGCTGACCATCCGGGCGAAGGCCGGCGGCGCGGTGGTCCGTACGATCACCGGCGGTGAGGCGCGGGGTGTGGTCCGTACCGGCTGGGATGGCAAGAACGCGCAAGGCCGGCTGGTCGTGAACGGGGCGTACGAGTGGACGCTGACGGGTAAGCCGGCCGGCGGGGCCGGGCCGGAGCTCAAGTCCACCGGCACGGTGCAGCTCACCGGCGGCAGTGCGGCGCAGCGCGACCTTGCCGGGAAGGACGGGTTCGGGGATCTGGTGACCCTGGATGCGGCCGGGGCGCTGACCTTCCATGGCGGTGATGGCAAGGGCGGGCTGGGCGGGGCGAAGGTGTCCGGTGGCGGGTGGCCGACGACGTCGGCGGTCGTGCCGTTCGGGGACATGAACGGCGACCGGTGCAACGACGTCCTGGTGCGGAACTCGGCCGGCACGCTGCGGCTGTACCAGCCTGCGTGTGGTGCGGCGGTGCCTGCGTCGATGGGCTCGAAGTGGCTGGGTACGGGCTTCAACGCGTACGACGTGCTGACCTCGGCCGGTGACGTGACCGGTGACGGGCGGGCGGACATGGTGGCGCGGGAGGCGGCCACCGGGGACCTGTACCTCTTCGCGCAGGACGCGGGGGCGGTGTTCAAGCCGCGGGTGAAGGTCTCGGCGGGCTGGAAGGAGTACAAGCAGGTCGTCGGAGCCGGTGACCTCAACGGCGACGGCCACGGGGATCTGCTGGCCGTGGACGCGGCGAACACGCTGTGGCGGTTCGACGGGGCCGGGAATGGGACGTTCAAGGCGCGGGTGCAGGTGAACGGCGCGGGCTGGGCCAACGGCCGGGTGCAGTTCATCGGGGTCGGGGACATCAGCGGTGATGGGAAGGCCGACATCGTGTCCCGGAACGCGGCCGGTGAGCTGCTGCGGAACAGCGGTGACGGGAAGGGCGGCCTGCTGGCCACCACGAAGATCGCCACCGGGTTCGGCGGCTCCATGGGCATCTTCTAGGCGGCCGACGGCAGTTGCCGAAACAGTCGAAGCAGTGACGGGCCCGTACCGCATCCCGTGCGGTACGGGCCCGTGGCGTTCCTAAACCAGGAGGAAGCGGAAAGTTGTATATCACTTTCTTGATCGCTTACATCCCTGGGCGTTCCGCATGAGTCAGACCCTGCGGGGCAGCACGCTGCACACGTGCGCTCGCCCCTCATGAGCCTGATTCCAGGGGGAACCTTGCTGCGCAGAACTTCCGTGGCCATCGCCGTCGTGGCGACCTTCGCCACCGCCATACCGCTGACGACTGCCGCCACCGTGGTCGCCGCCGAAGTGCCGGCCGCGCCCACTGCGTCCGCCGCCGCCGCCGAGTACGTCATCCCCGCCCGGACGGAGGCGGACTACTCCTGGGCCCCGGTCCTCGCCGCCTCGTCGGGCTATGTGCTGAAGGGACAGACGCCCGGCAGCCTCGTCTGGCGAACGTACGGGCAGACCGCGGGCACCCCGCTGGTCGTGCCGGCCGGCACCACCATGACCGAGGCCGGTCCGAACTCCCTCGCGTTCGTGAAGACGGCGACGGGCTCCGCTCCGGCGGCCGTAACCTTCCGCGACATGCGCAACGGCGCCGACTCGGTGCTCACCCTGCCGGCCGGCCACACCTTCCAGGCGGTCGTCGGAGACGCCGTACTCAGCGCCACCGCCGAGACCGGCGGCACGCTGATGCACTGGCTCAGCCTGGAGAACGGCCAGGTCAAGGACCGCCCGATCTCGGTGCTGCCGCCGGGCGGGGCCTCCCTGGTCAGCCACAGCGGTTCCGGGGCCGTACTCGGCGCCGGCGGCGACTACTTCTTCGTCACCCCTGCGGGCAAGGTCCGCGTCGCGCGGAAGGGCTTGCTGCGCGGCGATGCCCTCATCGAGGTGGGTTCGAACCAGGACCACGACACCGGCGAGACCTTCCCGGTCTACACGATCTGGGACACCCGCGGATCCCTGGACCCCAAGGACGGGCACTTCACCACCGGGACCGTCCACGGCATCGTCGGGAACGAGCTGATCAACAATAGATACGCGGTCCCCCTGAAGAGCTCGACGAGCCGGGACCTGTTCGAGGGCTGGCCCAACTGGAGCCACGCGCTGCCCGGTGACCGGATCGTCGTCGCCGGCACGGCCCTCGGGGGCGGCCAGGGGATCCACCTCGTCGAGAAGGGCCCCGACGGCAAGGCCGTGGTCACCAAGCTGCTCGACGCTCCGCAGGTGCCGCGGAAGGTCAGCGGCATGGCGATGGACAACGGGCGCCTGTTCACGGCCCATTTCGGAACCAAGGAGGAGTACGGGTCGATCGGCCAGTACCTGATGCCGTCCACGGGGCAGCCGCGGGCCGCCACCTGGGTCCCCGGGACGTGGCGCGTCGACTGGGCCGACAGCAGTCAGTGCTCCGCGACCGGCTGCCTGCCCATGGCCGGCACCGGAGACGGCGGGGTGGTCTTCGCCGACCGGAGCGCCCACTTCGCCAGGGCGGGCCAGGACTACCTCTACCCGGCCAACCCGGGCTACCCGTCCACCACCCTCCAGGAGGGCACCACGCAGGTGTCCGGCCGTCACATCGCCTACCTGAAGGAGAGGCAGACCCAGCCCACGGCGGAGGTGTACGACCTCGACACGCGGCGGACGTTCCCGACCATCGCCGCACCCGGCGGGACGTTCGCGCTGTCCGGGTACTGGCTGTGGCGGGAGAAGTCCGCGGGCCTGTTGGAGGCCGTGAACGTCCGCACCGGTGCGGTGGTCCGCACGGAGCAGGTCGCGGACTGCGACATCAAGGCGCTGGACGCCTGGGGCACGTCGGTCTACTGGAAGTGCGACGCCAAGGCCGGGGTGTACGACACCTCGGCCAAGAAGAACGTGGTCGCGCTCCCGGCGCACCGGACGGCACGGACCGGGCTGGGCTTCGTGGCCTGGGAGCAGGACGGGGTCGTGAAGTCCACCGATCTGCAGGGGACCACCGGTACCCGCACGATCGGCAAGCCGGCCCATGCCGGCTACGCCCAGGGCTGGACGGTCGACCGGTACTCCGGGCGGATCGCCTACCGCGACGCCGGACACAACATCCACGTGGTCGATGCGGGCATCGCGGCGAAGCCCAACCTGTCCGCCATCGACCGGGCCACCGCCACGGTCCAGAACCGCACGCTCGACGGCGAGTGGGAGCCCGCCTGGTTCCTGAACAAGCCTGCCTCCTCCTGGGTCCTCACCATCCGCTCCCGGGCCACCGGCCTGGTGGTCAAGGAGTTCGGCGGGTCCGACGCACGTGGGGCGGTCCGCGCGAAGTGGCTGGTCCGCAACGAGCAGAACGGCCTCTACGACTGGACGCTGACGGCGAAGCCCGCCGATGGCCAGGGCCCCGAGCTGAAGCAGACCGGCTCGGTGGCGATCACCACCAGCCGGCCGGGTGACCGCGACTACCTGGAGTACGACAGCCTCGGTGACCTGGTGAGCCTGGACGCCCAGGGCGGGCTGTCCTTCCACGCGGCCGACGGCAACGGCGGTTTCGGCGGCGCGAAGGTCACCGGAGCGGGCTGGCCGACGGACGCCACCTTCATCCCGGCCGGCCAGCTGGACAACAACCACTGCAACGACATGTTCGTGCGGCTGGCCTCCGGCGAGCTCAAGGCGTACTACCAGTGGTGCGGCCAGGCGATGACCCCCGGCCCGGAGAACTATCAGATCTCGCTCGGCACGGGCTGGAACGTGTACGACGCACTGATCGCGACCGGCGGCGGCAAGGACCTCCTCACCCGCGAGAAGACCACCGGCGACCTCTACCTGCACCGCTGGACCGGCAAGGGCTTCGGGCCGAAGACGAAGGTCTCCGGCGGCTGGAAGGAGTACAAGCAGCTGGTCGGGGCCGGTGACCTGAACGGGGACGGTCAGGGCGACCTGCTCGCCGTGGATGCCGCGAACACGCTGTGGCGGTTCGACGGCCTGGCCGACGGCACGTTCAGGCCCCGGGTCCAGGTCAACGCGGCGGGCTGGGCGAACGGCCGGGTGCAGTTCATCGGTGTCGGCGACATCACCGCTGACGGCAAGGCGGACATCGTCTCCCGGAACGCGGCCGGGGAGCTTCTGCGCAACAGCGGTGACGGCAAGGGCGGGCTGCTCGCCACGACGAAGATCGCAAGCGGTTTCGGCGGCTACAAGGGGATCTACTGATGCACACGAAGCACAGCACGCGGCGGCGGACCGCCATCGCCACCGCCGTGGTGGCCGCGGTCGCCACCGCGATACCGATCGCGATACCGCTCACCTCGGCGGCCGGAGTCGCGGTCGCCGCGGAGAACCCGGCCCCGGCCGCCGAGTACGTGGTCCCGGCCCGGAAGCTGACCGAGCCCCACGCGGCCCCGGTGGCCATGACCGCCGACGGGTTCCTGCGCAAGGGTCCCTCGACCGGCACCTACCTGTGGACGGCCTACGGAAGCGACGAGGCCAAGCCGGTGGGTCCGTTCCCCGGCACACCCCAGCAGGCAGGCGAGCACACGGTCGCTTTCGTGGGACCGAGGGACGGCCGGACGGCCGTCACCTTCCGCGACATGCGGAACGGCTCCTCGTACGAGATGTCCGTGCCCGCAGGCCAGACGTACGTGGCCGTCGCCGGTGACGCCGTCCTCACGAGTGCCTACACCACCGGCGGCCAGGTCGACCTGCGCTGGCTGACCGTGGAGAACGGGCAGCAGGTGGAGCGGTCCGCGGGCCGGGTCACTGGCACGTACATGAACGAGGAGGCACAGGCCGTCACCCGGCACGGTGTGCTGCTCTACACCCACACCGCCGAGTCCGGGAGCCGCTACACCTGGGTGGGCCGTGACGGCGGGATGCACGACGCCGCCCACCTCAGGTCGGCGTGGGCCGCCGGGGACTGGCTGGTGACCTCCGAGCGGACCGACGACACCCTCGTCCGGTGGTTCAAGGTGTGGGACACCAAGGGCTCTGTGGCCCCGGAGGCCGCGAAGCAGTTCAACGAGGCGTACCTGCACTCCGGCGGCAACCTCGGCGGCATCGTCGGCAGCGACGCCGTACAGCTGGGTGCCGACGGCAAGCTGTACGCGCTGCCGCTGGACGGCGGTGCGCCCCGGGTGCTGGTCGACAGGGCGACCTCGGTCAAGGGCGCACCCGGCGGAACGGTCGTGGCCGGCGGCCCGCTGTCCGGCAACGACCTGGCCGTGTACGGGGTGCGGGCGGGCGAGGACGGGCGGGCCACCGTCCTCCGGAGCTCCCTGCCGGAGACCACGCAGCAGATCATCCGGATCGCGATGGACAACGGCCGGGTCCACACCATCGACCGGTACCCGCTGGAACAGCCGACGCTCAGCCAGTACGTGATGGCTCCCGGCGGGGCCCCCGCGGCGGGCACGTGGCAGTCCCGCGGGGCCGCCTTCCAGTCGTACTTCCCGGGTGGCTGCGGAACCGCGTACTGCCCCGAGCTGCTGCCCACCGGAGACGGCGGACTGGTGGCCGAAGCCGCTTCGGGCAACTTCGCACGCATGACCACGGAGCACACCTCCCCCTATGACGTCGGCAGGCTCTCCAAGGTCCGGGGCAGCGTCCAGACGTCCGGGCAGTACGTGGCCTGGACCAGTCTCGACCGGACCTCCGTCCAGACCTACCACCTGTCCGAGTGGAAGCTGGGAACGGCCCCGATTCCGGCGGCCGACGGGGTGTTCGCACTGTCCGGGTCCTGGGTGTGGCGGGAGAAGTCCACGGGTGTGCTGGAGGCCGTGGACGTGCGGACCGGCTCGGTGGTCCGCACCGAGGCGATCACTGCCACCTGTGACATCACCTCGCTTCAGGCGTGGGCGAGTTCCGTCTACTGGAAGTGCGCCGCGGATTCGGGCGTGTACGACACGGCGACGAAGCTGACCACGCCGATGCCCGCGCACAACAGTGCCCGGCTCGGCAACGGCTTCATCGCCTGGGAGAAGGACGGCATCCTCAACTCCACCGCACTGCGCGGGACGTCGGGCGCCCGCCAGATCGGCAAGCCGGTGAACGTGCGTCCCGGTGAGGGCTGGACGGTCGACAAGCAGTCCGGCCGGATCGGCTATGTGGACGCCTCGCAGGCGGTGCACGTGGTCGATGCCGGGGTTCCGGCGGCCCCCCTCTCCTCGTACGACCGGATCGTCGAGACGCCCTGGGGCACCTACTGGGGGCCGCGCTGGTGGCTGAACCAGCCGGCCGCCTCGTGGACCCTCACCCTCACCCGCAAGACCGGCGGCACGGTGGTCCGGACCTTCAAGGGCGGTGAGGCGCGCGGTGACATCCGCCTGTCGTGGGACGGCAAGGACGAGGCGGGCAGGCTCGTGCCCATCGGCGAGTACGTGTGGACGCTGACGGCCAAGCCCGCTGCCGAGGGGGCCGCCGATCTGAAGGCGACGGGCTCGTTCGGCTACGCCGCCGGGGCCGAGCAGCGGCGTGACTTCGCCGGCCTGGACGGCTTCGGTGACCTGGTCACCCTGGATGCCCAGGGCGCGCTGACCTTCCACCAGGGCGACGGCAAGGGCGGTTTCGGCGGACCGAAGGTGACCGGTGCCGGCTGGCCGACGACCTCGACCGTGGTCCCGTTCGGCGACCTCGACGGCGGACGGTGCAACGACCTGCTGGTGAGGAACTCGGCGGGCACGCTCCGCTCGTACCAGCCGAAGTGCGGGACGGCCCTGACGCCGTCGACCGGCTCGAAGTGGCTCGGCACCGGCTTCAACGCGTACGACGTGCTGACCTCGGCCGGGGATGTGACCGGCGACGGCCGCCCCGACCTGCTGGGCCGGCAGGCCGCCACCGGCGACCTGTACCTGTTCGCGCACGACGGCAAGGGCGGGCTCAAGCCGGGCCTGAAGGTGTCCGGCGGCTGGAAGGCGTACAAGCAGCTGCTCGGCGCGGGCGACCTGAACGGCGACGGCCACGGTGACCTGCTGGCGGTGGACGCGGCGAACACGCTGTGGCGGTTCGACGGGGCCGGGAGCGGCACGTTCAAGGCCGGTGTCCAGGTGAACGCGGCGGGCTGGGCGGCCGGCCGGGTCCAGCTGATCGGCGTCGGCGACATCTCCGGCGACGGCAAGGCCGACATCGTGTCCCGCAACGCGGCCGGCGAGCTGCTGCGCAACAACGGCGACGGCAAGGGCGGCCTCCAGGCCACCGTGAAGATCGCCACCGGTTTCGGCGGCTACCAGGGGATCTACTGATCAGTACCTGAGCCGACCTTACGAGCCGCAGGGGCCGCTTTCGCCGAACGGTTGCCGCAACCGTTCGGCGAACGCGCCCGCCCACGCCGTGGGCATCGTGGCTTGCGTGGCTTGCGTGGTGGCGGCGACTGTCTCATAGTCCGGTGTATGGACGCGCGCGAGACTGCGCTCCGACAGGCGTACGGCCATGCCGTCCGCTGGCTGGCGAGCCTGTCCGACCGCCGGGTGCCCGCCCGCGCTTCGGTCGACGAGATCGTGCGCGCGCTGGGTCTCGAACTGCCCGACGGTCCCAGCAGCCCCGCCGACGTGGTCGACCTGCTGGCCACGGCTTGTGAGCCGGGGCTCACCGCGTTTCCCAGTGGCCGTTTCTACGGGTTCGTGGTCGGTGGCACGGAGCCGGCCGCGCTGGCCGCGGACTGGCTGGTCAGTGCCTGGGACCAGAACTGCGTGATGCGCACCGTCTCCCCCGCGTACACGGCGGCGGAGGAGATCGCCGGCGCGTGGCTGCTCGATCTGCTCGGCCTGCCGAGCGAGAGTGCCGTCGGTTTCACCACAGGTGCGACGATGGCGAACTTCACGTGCCTCGCCGCCGGGCGCGACGCGGTACTGCGGCGCACCGGCTGGAACGTGGCCCGCGATGGGCTCGCCGGTGGGCCGGCCGTACGCGTCGTCGCCGGCGAGGACCGCCATATGGCCGTTGACCTGGCGCTGCGCTACCTGGGACTCGGCAGACCCCAGCTGGTGAAGGCGGACGGTCAAGGACGCATCGAGCTCGAGGCCCTGCGGCACACCCTGGCTACCGGCGGGCAAGGGCCCACGATCGTGATCCTCCAAGCCGGAGACATCCACTCCGGTGCCTTCGATCCCTTTGTCGAGACCGTCCGTGCCGCGCGTGAGGCGGAAGCATGGGTGCACATCGACGGCGCCTTCGGGCTGTGGGCGGCGGCCTCACCGCTCTATGCGCACCTGACGGCGGGCTGCACACATGCCGACTCCTGGGCGACGGATGCCCACAAGACGCTGAACGTCCCCTACGACTGTGGCCTCGCCATCGTGCGCGACCCGTCTGCGGTCGGGGCAGCGATGGGCCTGCACGGCGACTACCTCATCCAGGACCAACGCGGCGACCCCATCGACAAGGTCCCCGAGCTCTCCCGACGCGGCAGAGCCTTCACCGTGTGGGCCGCGCTCAGGTCCCTCGGCCGATCAGGTGTGGCCGACCTTGTCGAGCGGCTGTGCGGACACGCCTCCGCGTTCGCCGCCGGCATCGCCGCGATCGACGGCGCGACGGTCCTCAATGACGTGGTATTCACCCAGGTCTGCGCCGAGTTCGGCAGCGACGCACGCACGGAACGGGTACTCGGCCGGCTGCTGGACGATGGCACGGCGTGGATCAGCGGCTCCACCTGGCACGGCCGGCGCGTCATGCGCATCTCGGTGAGCAACTGGTCGACGACCGACGACGACGTGCGGCGCGCGCTCGACGCGATCCGGCGCGCATCCGGCAGCTCCTGATGGGGCTCAGGTGGTGCGGCGTACCTCCCACCGGGAGACGCCGCCGCGCTCCTCGGCGACGTACAGCGTGCCGTCCGGGCCGAAGGCCAGCCCGTGGGGTTCGCGGTCGGGGGCCGCGAGCGGGTGCTCGGTGACCGTCCCGTCCGGGGTGACGGAGCCGATCCGGCCGGATCCCCACTCGGTGAACCAGCAGGTCCCGTCCGGGGCGACCGTAACGGCGTGGGGGCGGCAGTCGGCCTCGGGCAGCGCGAACTCGGTGATCTCCACGCCTGCCTCGCCGGTCGTGAGCCGCCCGATCCGTCCGGCGCCGATCTCGGCGAACCACAGGCTCCCGTCCGGGCCGGCCGCGAGCCCGACCGGGGCGGCGCCCGGCGTGGGCAGGGGGTGCAGCCGGACCTCGCCGGAGACGGTGATCCGGCCGATGGCGTTCGCCTGGTTGAGGGTGAACCACAGGGCCCCGTCGGGTCCCGTCGTGAGGAAGGACGGGAATCCCCCCTCGCACGGCAGCGGGAACTCGCGGACCGCGCCGTCCGTGCCGATCCGGCCGATGCGGTCGGTATTCGTACAGGTGAACCACAGCGCGCCGTCGGGCCCGGCCGCGATCCCGTACGGCCCTCCCGCGCCGGCAGGCAGCTCGTACGAGCGGGTCTCGCCGTCCACCGTGATCCGGCCGATCCGGTGGTCGCGGTACCGGGTGAACCACAGCGCGCCGTCCGGTCCGGCGGTGAGCAGGGTGGGGCCGCAGTCGGAGGAGTCCAGCGCGAACTCCTCGACATGGCCGGTCGACGGGGTGAGGCGGGCGATGCGCCCGGCGTGGACGAGGGTGCACCACAGCCGGCCGTCCGGACCGACGGCGAGCGCGTACGGGCCGGAGTCGGCGGTGGGGAGGGCGAGAATGCCCAGCGGGGTTACGGAGGTGGTCAAGTGGGGCGTCCATTCAACGGGTGGTAGGAGGGGCGGAGCGGCTGACCGGTTGTCACGGGCAGGCGCCGGCTGCGGCGGGCACCTGGGCGCGCAGGGCGAGCCGTCGGCCCGACCAGCGGTCGCACAGCCGCCGGTCGTGGCTGACGACGACCACCGCGCCGGCGAACCGGGCCAGCGCCTCTTCCAACTCCTCCGCCAGCGCGGGGGAAAGGTGGTTCGTGGGCTCGTCCAGCAGCAGGATGTCGGCCGGTTCGGTGATCAGTCGGGCCAGGGCCAGCCGCTGCCGTTGTCCGACGGACAGGGAGCCGACCGGAGCGGACAGCCGGTCGCGGGCGAACAGGCCCAGTGAGAGGAGTTGTTCGGCGTGCTCCTCGGGCGTCCCGGGGCGGCCCTCGGCGTAGGCCGCGAGAAGTGTTCCGCGGCCCGCGCCGGCGTCGGTGTGCTGGGCCAGCAGTCCGATCCGGCCGTGCCGGACGACCTGCCCGAGGTCGGGGGCAAGGGTGCCGGCCAGAACGTGCAGCAGGGTGCTCTTGCCCGCCCCGTTCGGGCCCGTGACCAGCAGTCGGCCTCCGGCCGGCACGGTCACGTCCACCGGGGCGAGCCGCCCCTCGACCGCGACGCCCGCTGCGGCCAGCAGCACGTGTCGCCCGTCGGCAGACCCAGCCCCGGGTTCAGCGGTGGCGGTGGCGGCGGTGCGCGGTACGGCGGTGAACCGCAGCGGGTCCGCGGGGGCGGGCACCGGCTGGGCCAGCAGCCGGGCGAGCCGTTCCTCGGCGTTGCGGACCCGGCTCGCGAGGGACTGCTGGACCCGGCCGGCGGCGCGGTCGTACGCCATCTTGTTGCCGTCCTTCATGGCCCGGCCGGGCGCCACCCGGCGGGCGGTGACGGCGGCGGCCTCGCGCAGCCGGGCCGCCTCGGCCCGCCAGGCGGTGTGGGCCTCGGCGCGGCGCCGCTGGTCGGCGGCGCGCTCCGCGAGGTAGCCGGCGTAGCCGTTGCCGTACCGCACGGTCCGGTGGAGGTCGCCGTCGACCTCCAGGAGGGAGGTGGCGACGCGTTCCAGGAAGGCCCGGTCGTGGGAGACGGCGACCGTGATGCCGCGTCGGGCGCGCAGGTGGTCTTCCAGCCAGGTCAGGGCATCGCCGTCGAGGTGGTTGGTGGGCTCGTCGAGGAGCAGCACCTCCGGGGCGGCTGCGAGCAGCACGGCGAGGCGCAGGCGTACGGTCTCGCCGCCGGACAGCTCGCCGACGGTGCGCTCGCGGGGCAGGCCCGGTAGGCCGAGGCCGTACAGGGAGCGCTCCACGCGGGCGTCCGCCTCGTACCCGCCGCGCAGTTCGAAGGCGGTGAGGGTGTCGGCGTACGCGGTGAGGGTCTCGGCGGTGGCGTCGCCGTCGGCCATGCGGGCCTCCAGCCGGCGCAGGCGCTGCTCCAGGGCACGCAGCTCGGCGAGGGCGCGGTCGACCACCTGCTGGACGGTCAGGTGCGGGGGGAGGTGCTCCTCTTGCGCGAGGTAGCCGACGCCGCCTTCGGCGTGCAGGACGACCTCGCCGCGGTCGGGGCGCTCGGCCCCGGCCAGCAGCCGGAGGAGGGTGGACTTTCCGGAGCCGTTCTCGCCGACGATGCCGAGGCGTTCGCCGACGGGGACGGAGCAGTCGACGGAGTCGAGGACGAGGCGGCCCTCGTAGGACTTGGTGAGGTCAGTTGCGGTGAGCTGTGCGGTCACAGGGCGGCTCCAGGGGTTCGGGGGTGGGGGTCGTCACGATGGCGGTGTGGTGCGCGGCAACGCGGTGGATGACCACGAGACTTCTCCTTTAAGGCGACGAATGTTGCGTTAAAATGCTGGCATGGATTCCCGCACACAGGCAAGCGAAGATTCAGGCCGACAGGAACCGGCCACGACGCAGCGCCGCCGGACGGGCGGCCGGAGCGCCCGCGTCCGCGCCCAGGTGCTGGAGGCGGTGGGCGCGCTGCTCCTGGAGGCCGGGTACGACGGGCTGACGGTCGACGCGGTCGCGGAACGCGCCGGCGTGCACCGCACGACCGTCTACCGGCGCTGGGGGGATGTCGGGCGCCTGCTGGCCGACGTCCTCGACGCCGCGTCCGACGACACGTGGAGCCCACCGGACACCGGGTCGCTGGAGGACGACCTGACCGCCCTCAACCAGGAGGTGTACGAGGCACTGGCGGGCGGCGGGCCGAGCCTGACCACGGCCCTGATCGCCGCCGGATTCCGCTCGCCGGAGGCGGCGGCGGCACTGTCACGCTTCTGGGAGGACCGCTACGCACGGTGTGCGGTGGTCGTCACCCGGGCAGCCGACCGGGGCGAGCTGTCCGGCCCCGCCGACAGCCGTGCTCTGCTTGTCGCCGCAACCGCCCCGCTCTACCAAGAGCTACTGCTGCTCCGGTCCACCCCCGACCCGACCCTGCCGCGCCACGCCGCCCGAGCCGCCACGGCGGCGGCCCGCTCCGGCGCGTTCGGCACGGCGCGCTGACCCTGGACGGGCCGGGGCCCGGGGCTCGGAGCCCGGTGGTGCCGTCGCACGCCGTCTCAGAGGAAATTGACGTGCACGCGACCTCCGGCGCTGGCAAGCTGCGCCGGTGAACCGTGAACAGATCTCCAGGCTCGCCCATGCCAACCACCCGATCAAGTCCCCGCTCGACGACGACTCGGTGCGACACCTGCTGGAACATGGCGTTCCACGTGGCGACGAGCGGGTACTCGACCTGGGTTGCGGCAGCGGGGAATGGCTTCTGCGCGCCCTGACCGCGCACCCGCAATTGCACGCCGAAGGCGTCGACATTTCCGAGGACGCCCTTCGACAGGCGCGCGAGGCCGCAGGCCGTCTGGGCGTCCAAGCGCGCCTTGCACTGCACCACCAGGAGGCCGCGGACTTCCGTTCCGCGCACTCGTACGACCTGATACTCAGCGTCGGGGCCGCCCATGCCTTCGGCGGCCTGCTGCCCACTCTCGCGGCGGCGCGCAAACACCTGGCTCCGGGCGGACGCGTCCTGATCGGTGAGGGCTTCTGGGAACATGAGCCGTCACCGGAGGCCGTCGAGATGTTCGGGGACCTCACCGACCTGGCGACCACCCTGGACCGGGTCGTCGCCGACGGGTGGACTCCTGTCCACGGGCATGTCAGCACGCGCCGTGAACTGGACGACTACGAGTGGGCCTGCTGGGGGTCGTTGGCCTCATGGGCCCTGGACCACCCTGCCGACCCGGACAGCTCGCAGGTGCTCGAGACAGCCACGACCCGCCGCACCGATTGGTTGCGCGTCTACCGGGACACGTGGGGCTTCGTCAGTCTGGTCCTGCGTCAGACATCCGACTGACCCTGGACCGGCCCCGGGGCACGCACTGGACCAATAGCAGGCGGTGCTACGGGGTGCGGAACAGCGGCTTGCCCTCGCGCAGTCGGCGGCAGACCCGCTGGTAGCTCGGGCGGCGGAGTTTCGGCGGCCGTCCCTGCTTCGCCCGCTTCGCGCCGCCGTCGTACACCTGCGGGACGAGGATGTCGCGGGCGGCGCGGAGTTGCTTCTTGGGCGGGTAGTAGGACTCCACCTCCACCTCCAGCTCGCCCGTGTTGTAGGAGGCGGACTTGTCGGACAGCACCAGCGCCCGGGCGTGTACCGCGCCCTCCACCTCGAAGGTGTAGTCGTTGTAGTAGCCGTAGACGATGCCCTCGGCCCGCAGGTCGCCCGCGACGTACACCGAGCCCCAGGAGACCAGGTCGCGCACCACCAGGTCGCCGAGCACCACCAGCATGCCGATGCCGGAGACGTAGTCGTCCAGGAAACCGTGCACGATCAGGTCACCGTCGACGACCAGCGCGATGTCGAGGTCGAGGTCCTCCGGGACCACCAGATCGCCCGCGTGGTGCTGCCACGCGATGCCCGTGTCCCGGAGGTAGTCGGCCATGTTCGCCTGGGAACCCAGCCGATCGACCACCGCGGAGGTGTCGGCGAGCCGGTCGAACCGGGCCCGCCAGGAGGACATGGTCAGCACGGGGTCTCCGTTCCGGCCCGGAGCGCCCGGACCTTCAGCATCCACAGGGCCTGCCCGGCGTACGAGGTGTCGGTGTGCGCCGCGATGGCGGCGAGCACCGGCTCGGGCAGGGCCGGGTTCTTGAGCATGTCGTAGTGACGCTCGCCCGCCTCGGCCCAGGCCAGCAGGATCTCGACCGGGGTCGCCGGGTTCTCTGCGATGTGGTCGAAGAGGCTGGTGTCGTCGGCGCGAGCGGGATCGTGGACGAACGCGGCCAGCGCCTCCGGCGGGGTGTGGCGGTTGGCGACGGCGCGGCGCAGGTAGTAGATCGGGCTGCGGACCATGGCGGCGAGCACGTGTTCCGGGGGCTCGGTCTCCCTGGCCTCGTCGATCGCCGCGAAGCTCTCGATTTCCGCCTTGCCCGACACGGTGCCTGCGCAGTACGTCAGCCCGAACTCGACCATCAGGTCCGCCGGCCAGTTCGGCTGGGACATCGCGTTCCCGGGGTGGAAGTACGGCCACAGCTCCCGTGCGTGCAGGGCGCGCAGTGACTCGGGCGGGGTGGCGGGGTGTTCCAGAGCCGCGTACGCGAGGCGCTGTACGTCCTCCTCCTGCCCGGGAGCGATGCTCTCACTGTCACCGAACGAGCCCGTGATCGTGTCGACCAGCCGGGCGAGTGTCTCGGGCGGGGCCAACTCGTTCCGGCCGATCGCGACGAGCACGGCCAGGCTCGGGTCGCCCGCCAGTTCGGTGAGCTGCCGGACGGGGGTGAACGCGTTGGCCGCGGCTGCGGCCCGGACGCTCGGTTCGGGGTCCGCCGCGAGCCGGGCCAGGACGGCCGGAGTGCGGTTGCGGTGCTGCTGGGCGATCAGCTCCCGGACCCGGGTGTCCGGGTCCTGCGCCAAGGCGTCGAGCAGCGGCGCGAGTTCTGGTGCTTTGCGCTTGTGGACGGCGGTACGGCGCACCCCGGGGTCCGGGTCGGTGAGGTCCGCGTCTCCGGCGTGGCCGAGTGCGGCCACCACCCGGCGCACCCGCGCGTCCGGGTCGGCGGCCAGGGCCCGCAGATGCTCCGGCCGGGCGTCGACCCGCCGGACCAGGGCCAGCCGGACGTCGTCGGAGGCGTCGGCGACCAGCAACGCGGCCACCTTGCGCGGCAGTTTCTCGCGCCCGGCCAGTGCCCGGCGCACCGCCGCCGATCCGTCCTGGGCCAGCGCCTTGACCGCCGCCTTGGGGGTCGCACGGTGCACCGCCGCCACCTGGCGCACCGACTCCTCCGGGTGCGCGGCGAACTCGGCCAGCCGCTCGGCCGAGGTGGCCGGGTGGGCGGCGAGCGCGCGCAGCACCCCGAACCAGTCCGGGCCGCCGGCGATGGCCCGGATGGCCAGCTCCTCAGCCAGCTCGGCGGGCAGGCCTATTCGGGACGCCACGATCCGGGCCGTTCCCGGAGCCTGGGCTGCCAGCTCCCGCAGCCGTGACAGCGGTGTGGCCGGGCGCCACGCCTCCGCGACGTCGTCGTCCATGTCCATGTCCATCTGCACCCCTTCTTGACGCGCGGCCCCGGGTGGGTGGCCGGGGCCGGGCCGGGCACCGGGCTGCCCCCCTGATACGGCCGAGGGTCTCATCCGGGGGTGACATCGACGTCACCGACCTGGACCGACCTGGGGAAGATCCTGGCACGGCCCTCTGACATCGCCTCACACGGTCCGCCCGGGCGGTCGGGCGCAGGGGCTCTACACGGCCGCCGGATCTGCCGGGCGATGCGTAGACCTGTTTGGCGGGCGGCGGCCTTCCACACCGTGCTGCCGCGTCGGTCGGCGGCCTCGGGGCAGGCTCACCCTGCCGGAGCAGCCGGAATGAAGGCCGTGCCCGGGGGCGTTGACGCTCGTTGTCGAGGCTGTTGACCGTTCAACACGAAGGCAGGGAGACATCGTGACCGACATCGACTGGGACCACCCCAAGGACCCCAAGCCTGGCTCCTGGCAGCTGGACCACGTCAAGTTGTACGTGGGCTCGAACGGCGCCGAGGGCCAGCACTGGAACGGCACCCAGACCCTCCTCCTGACCACCGTCGGCCGAGTCTCCGGCCAGGCCGTGCGCACCCCCCTCATCTACGGCGAGGACGACGGCCGCTACCTCGTCGTCGCCTCCAAGGGCGGGGCCGACGAGGCGCCCCTGTGGTACCGGAACCTGACGGCCGACCCCCGGGTCCGCGTCCAGGTCGGCCCGGAGGTCTTCCAGGGCACGGCGCGCACCGCCACCCCCGAGGAGCGGGCCGCCTTCTGGCCGGTGATGATCAGTCACTGGCCCGCGTATGACGAGTACCAGGCCAAGACCGACCGCGAGATCCCGATCGTGGTCATCGACCCCACCTGATGGACGGGCAGACCGTCAACGACCCAGCACCGCCCCCGCACAGCAGGAGGTTGCGGTCCGCGATGGCCTGAGCCGGCAGCATGGGCTCGGCCGGTGGTCTCAGCGTCACCCCCGGACCTCCCCCGCCGTCCCCCTTCCACGGTCCGCCCGACCGGACCGGACGCACGGCCCGGTGGGCGCCGCCGAGGGGCGCGGCGGGGCCGTCTGGGGCGTTCTCTGGCACGGGTACGGCACGGTGACGGTCGAACACCCGGCCGCGCCCCTCCCCCGTCACCCCGCCGAACGGCCGGTCCAGGCCCGGAACGGCTGTGGGCGCTCCGTCGTCATCAGGCGCCGCCTCGCCAAATGTTGTCGAAGGCCGCGTCCTCGATGGCTCGGCGTTGCCGTACGGCCGCCAGTTCCACCAACGCGTCGTTGACGGCGGCCAGCACGGTCGCGACGGCGTCGTCGGCCACGTCCGGAGAGTCTCCGGTCTGCTTGCCACGGACCCCCACGGCCTCCGCCAGGGTGACCAGGACGGGGTCATCCGATGTCCAGCGGTCCACAGCCTGTCGGCGGGTGAGCGAATCGGCCAGCACCAGCTGACCGGCCCGGAAGGAGATCCCGCGGCGGGGCTGCCGGATGAGCTCCCCCTCCGCCTCGAGGGCGGCCTGGTAGGCCGCGGACAGGCCGCGGCCTCTGCGCCACAGCCAGTCAGTGACCGACTCGTAGGGCGCCTCCCGAACGAGCGACGCGGCTGCATCATCCAGCAGGTGATCAGCCAGTGCCGGCTGGTCGCCCGGCACGATGTGATCCCCGTCCAGCCTGATGGCCTGGGCTGCGAGAAGGTCGATCACCTCGGCCCCTGCGAGCGCAAGCGACAGGTCACCTTGTTCGACAGGACGACTGGACTCCATGTCCATGGTAACGATCAACAAGTCCCGCGGTGTGGTCATCAAGGGCTCCTCTTCAACCGTGCAGGAAGTTCGCCGGCCAATTATCGATCGACTTGGCCAACTATCGGTCGACGTCACGTACCCCGGCGGGCCACTCGCGCAGAAAGTCGAACACGTGTTGCGGACCGGCAGCATCGAGCCGCGCCGCGCCGCCCGCAGCCACGCCCCCTCCCCGGCTATCAGGCGTCGGCGTACTGGGCGGCGTACTCCTCGCTGGGCGGGACGACGGTGATGACGTCGATCAGCACACCGTCGGGGGCGGCGACGATGAAGTGGCGCTGGCCGAACTCCTCCGTACGCAGTGGCAGTAGCTCGGGCAGGCCGGCCTCCGTTACGAGTCGCCGGTGCTCGGAGTCCACGTCGTCCACCTCGAAGTTCAGCAGCAAGCCGCCCCGGAGCGCGACCCGGTGGCCTTCGGGGACGGTCGGGTGGGCGTGGTCGAGGAGGGCCAGCTCGTATTGCGGGGCGTCGGGGCGGCGCAGGCTGACGTACCAGTCCGCCTCGAAGGTCACCTCGAATCCGAAGTGGCGGGTGTAGAAGTCGCGGGAGGCCGCCACGTCCCGGGTGGCGAGCACCGGGTAGAAGCCGTTGAGCTTGGTCGTGGGCATGGCCGTGAGTTCGTTCGTCATGTTCGTCATGGCAGAGGTCCTTCGGATCCATTTCACATACCCCGGGTATGCGAACCGTGGCGTTAGCATACCCTCGGTACGCGAAATGGAAAGGGCGGTGCGTGCGCGATGGCGGTCAGCCGGGCGGAGCAGCGGGCGGCCACGCGGCAGGCGCTGCTGGCCGAAGGGCAGCGGCGGTTCGCCGCCGACGGGTACCACCACGTGGTGCTGGCCGAGGTGGCGCGGGCCGCCGGGGTCACCAAGGGGGCCGCCTACCACCATTTCGACAGCAAGGCGGGGCTCTTCCGGGCCGTGGTCGCCGAGGTCCAGCAGGAACTGGGCGAGCGGGTCGCGACCGCAGCCGAGGAGTACGAGGACCTCTGGGAGCAGCTCCGGGCCGGCTGCCGGGCCTTCCTGGCCGCGGGGACCGATCCGGCGGTGCGGCAGATCCTGCTGGTCGACGCGCCGACCGTGCTGGGCTGGGACGAGTGGCGGGCCCTGGACGAGGAGGCCTCAGCCCGGCACCTCACGGAGACCCTGGCGGCGCTCGCCGCAGCCGGGATCATCGCCGATCAGCCGGTGGAGCCCCTGGCCCGGCTGCTCTCGGGGGCGATGAACGAGGCCGCGCTCTGGATCGCGCGGGGCGGAGACCCGCAGGCCGCGGAGCAGGCGCTCGACCGGCTCCTGGCGGGGCTGCGCACCCCGGCCTGACCTCGCCCTGGACTCGGGCTCGGGACGTTCACGCTCCTGGCGCAGGGCTCAAGGCTGCGTCCAGTAGCGTCTTGGCGGCTTGCCGGGCGTCCGCGAACACGTGCGGGTCGTTGCAGGAGGCCGCCAGCGCGTTGGCGCCTTCGAAGATCACGGCGAGTTGCCTGCCGAGGGTCTCCGGGTCGACTGCTCCGGCCTCTGCGGCCGTGGCCGCGAGGCGGTCGCGGAAGGCCTGCTTGTGTCGCTGCGCCAGGCTGGCGACTTCCGGGAGTTGTCCGGCGCCTTCGACGACGGCGTTGTGGAAAGGGCATCCGCGGATGGGTGCCGGCGAGTCACCCTCGAAGGCGAAGATCGCCAGCAGCCGCTGAGCCGCAGTCAAGTCGCCGCGCTCCAACTCCGCTTCGGCGGCGATCGGCGTCTCCGACTCGAATCGGCGGAGATACTCCTCCACCAGCGCGTTCTTGGTCGGGAAGTGCACGTAGAAGGTCCGCGGCGAGACGTGCGCGGCCTCGATGAGCGCCGCCACACCGGTGGCGTGGATACCGCGTGTATAGAAGAGCTCCCCGGCCGCCCGCAGGATACGCTCACGCGCGCCGCGTCCGCCGCGGGCCGCCCCGCTGGTCGATGTTCGTGCCCCCATACGCGCGAGTATAGCGAACGCTTTACTTCCGCCGCAGAGGGGAGTAGCTTGAAACCTCAGGTAAACCGATCGCTATACCTTTGATGGCGCTCGATGGCCGAGCCTGAAGGGACGCTCCCATGACACAGTCCTACGCGCAGGTGCCCATCAAGACGGTGTCTGCCGCCAACGGCATCGAGTACGCGTATCGCGAGGTCGGCGAGGGCCGCGAGGGCGGTGTGCCGCTGGTCCTGCTCATGCATTTCCGGGGCAACCTCGACTACTGGGATCCTGCGCTGGTCGACGCTCTGGCCCAGGGCCGGCGCGTCATCGCCTTCGACAACACCGGAGTCGGCCGGTCCAGCGGTACGACGCCCAGCACGATCGCGCAGATGGCGCTGGACGCCATCGCCTTCACCGACGCCCTGGACCTGACGCAGGCCGACATCCTCGGCTTCTCCCTGGGCTCCTTCGTGGCTCAGGAGATCGCGCTGATCCGGCCCGCGTTGGTACGGCGCATCGTGCTCGCCTCGGCAGCGCCGCAGGGCGCACCCGGCATGCACGGGTGGGCGAAATGGGTCATCGACGCGGTGGGCGAGCCGGAGATCGTTCCCGCATCGGTGCTCGACGTCTTCTACACCCCGTCAGCGGGGAGCCGGTCGGCCGGCGAGAAGGCCATGGGACGCATGTTCACCCGGGAAGAGCTGGACGCGCCCACGACGTGGCAGACGCGCCAGGCACAATACGACGCGGTCTCCGCCTGGGGCGTCCCCAGCTTCTCGCTCCTGGAGCGGGTGACCGCGATCCAGGCGCCGGTGTTCGTCGCCAACGGCGACAGCGACCCGATGATCCTCCCCCGCTACTCCCACCTGCTCGCCGGGCTCATCCCCGGAGCGGAGATCAAGATCTACCCGGATGCGGCGCACGGCTTCCTCTTCCAGCACCACGAGCAGTTCGCCGGTGACGTCGCGCATTTCCTCGACCGTCAGTGAACAGTCCGTCCTGACGCCCGCACCCATTGGACTGATCGATGGGAGGAATCATGTCCACCAACATCGATATCGACTATGCCGTGTTCGTCGCGGACCCGCTGCCGATGAGCGGTCCCGGGCCGCTGCCCAACGGAGCACCCCGCGCCTTCCAGCCCATCGCGGTGACCCTGATCCACGGCCGCAAGGACGCCGTTCTCGTCGACCCGCCGCTGACCCGCGAGCAGGCGGACAGGGTCGGAGACTGGGTCGATGCGAGCGGGAAGCAGCTGACGCACATCGTCGCCACCCACGGGCACGGTGACCACTGGTTCACAGCCGGGGTGCTCGCCGAGCGCTTCGGCGCCCAGGTGGTCACTTCGGCCGGCGCCATCGCGCAGATGCACAACAACGTGTATGCCCGGGAGGTGCTGTGGGACGCGATGTGGCCGGACCAGATCCCCCCGTCCCCCGTCACGGCCGTCACGGTGCCCGGCAACCGCCTCACCCTCGAAGGACACGATCTCGACATCGTCGAAGTGGGGCACGCAGACAGCGACGACAGCGCCGTGCTGCACGTGCCGGACCTCGATCTGGTGGTGGCCGGCGACGTGATCTACAACGGTGTGCACATGTACCTCGCCGAGTCGGCCGACGGCAACCTCGGCCCGTGGCGGAAGGCCATCGACATCGTCGCCGCGCTGGAGCCGAGCCGGATCGTGGCGAGTCACCAGAACAAGAACCTGGACGACAACGCGGCACGTCTCATCGCCGAGACCCGCCACTACCTCGCCGACGCCGAGGCAGCCCTGGCCACGCACGACACCCCGGCCGCGTTCTTCAACTCGATGCTGACGCGGTACCCGGAACATCTCGGCCCGACGGTTCTCTGGGTCAGCTCACGCGCGCTCTACCTCGCGCGCGAGGGCGGCGACCCGGTGCAGAACCTCGTCGCGGCATGGCGGCTGTAGGCCCATCCGAAGCCGCCGCGAAGTCCCCCGTTCGCACTGCCTGGTTGGGACGTCGCTCGGACGCTGTTGGCGTGGCTGTGCCCGGCGCCGTGTGGCGCCGGGCACAGTCGTGCTCATCTACGGGTCAGAAGCAGGGGGTGTGGCCGGCCGACCTTCGGCGCCGGCCAGTACGCGTAGTAGACGTTGAGGTACAGGCACTTGCCCTTCTTCAGCGCGTACCAGGCACCTCCGGTCGCCATGCCGAGCATGAGTCCGATGCGCCACCCGTAAGGCGGGGGCACCAGCATGGCCACTGCGAGCGCGAGCTGAAAGCCTTGGCGTGCGATGGCCAGGGTAAGTTGCCGGTCGAAGCCGACGCCGAGGTTGTAGGAGTTCCAGCGCAGCTTCACCCGCCACAGGCCCGTCGGGTCCGCGTTGGCGATCGGGTTCTGGTCCGCATAGTCGTACGCGTTCGCGCTTCCGTACCGGACCGGGTCGGTCTGCAGGAAGCGGCCCAGGGTCGGCTGGTAGAGCCGTGCACCCATCAGTAGTTGGCCCGTCGGGGTCTCCGAGGAGCGCTGGTGGCCGCCCTGCCAGCCGTAGCGGGCGGGGGCGGAGGAGGTGACGCCGTATTCGTCGTACTCGCGGATGAGCGGTGCCGCCGCGCCGGCCAGGGGGAGGGCTACGGTGATGTCCCCGCGCAGGTCGGACAGCATGAGCACGGTGCCGCCCGGGCCGGAGGTGACGGCTCCGAGTTCTCCGCTGGGGGCGGTGATGTTGCGTACGACGGCGCCGGTGGCGGTGTCCTCCACGGTCCAGCGGGGGTTGTCGCTGTCGTCGGCGTAGTGGTTGATCCGGGATGCCGGCCGGTCGCCCTCCGTGGTCCAGGCGCGCGGCCTCGATGCCGGGTCGAGCGTCCAGGTCTGCCGGGCCGAGGCGGTGGCCTGGCTGCGCACCCGGTCGTTGGCGAAATAGCCCGTACTGACCCCGCACCATGGCGCACGCCCAGAACGGCCCGGGGACTCCGTCACTCACCAGCCATGCACGGCGGGGCCGGCAACCAGCAGCGGGCAGGTCTACGCGTCTTGCCGCACGGGTGCGGCGGTCTGGGGCTCGGGGGCGGCGGGTTCGGGCAGGGTGCGGAACAGGAGCCAGCTCAGGGCGGGCATGGCGATCAGGGGTGTCAGCGCCGTCTGCAGGGAGGTGGAATCGGCCAGGTGTCCCAGCAGGGGGCTGATGAGGCCGCCGATGCTGACAGTGAGACCGAGGGTGACGCCGCTGGCGGTGCCAATGCGGGAAGGCAGGTAGTCCTGGCCGAGGGTGACCTGGAGGGAGAAGGGGACGTACAGGCCGGCGGAGGTGAGGGCCACGAAGAGGAACATAGCCGGGCCGGGCGTGTAGATCACTCCGGTGACGGCGGCGATCGAGAGCAGGTAGGACCAGCGGGAGACACGGACGCGGTCGTAGCGGTTGGCCAGGGATCCGCCCAGGACCGAGCCGACCGCGCCGCCCAGGAACAACAGGAACAGGGCAATGGTTCCCGCGGTAGTGCCGGCCTGCATACGTTGCTGGGCGTAGAGGGAGATGAAGGTGCTCAGACCGGTGAAGACGATGGAGCGGAAGACGACCGCCAGGGACAGCTTCACGAACGAGGCCACATCGTCGGCGCCCCGGGGCGTCGGCGTCTTGGACGTGCCGGCCTGAGGCCGGGCGAGCATCCGGAGGACGGGCACGCACAGGGCGGCGCCGGCGAGCGCGGGCAGGACCAGGACCGGTGTCCAGCGCAGTGAGCCGTGCCCGATCGCGGCCGACACCATAATCGGGGCGAGCGCGAAGCCGATGTTGCCGCCGAGGGAGAACCAGCTCATCGCGCTGTGGCTGCCCTGACTGGCCAGGCGGGCCATGCGGGCGGACTCCGGGTGGTAGGCGGCCACGCCGATCCCGGAAATGGCGACGAAGGCCAGGGTGAGTCCGTAGGAGCCGCTCAGGCCGCTGAGCGCGATGCCCACGCCGCCCAGCAGGGTGCTGACCGGCAGCAGCCATGGCATTGCCCACCGGTCGGTGAGCGCGCCGAACACCGGCTGGGCCACCGAGGACAGCAGGGACGCGGCCAGCACGATGCCGGAGGCGACCGCGTAGGTGTAGTCCCGTTCGGCTACGAAGAACGGGATCAGCGCCGCGACGGCGCCCTGGTAGATGTCGACGCAGGCGTGTCCCACGGCCAGCAGGGAGATCGATGTATTCCTTCGCACCCGTCCCATGCTGGGAGACGCACCTGGTGTCGCGCTTTCGATAGATTGCCAGGTGATGCAGAAAATCCGCCACACCCCTGTCGCGCCGACCCGGACCCAGCGTCTCGCGCCCGGCGGCGAGATCGACGCGCACCGCCATGACGACCACCAGATCGCCTACGCCAGCCAGGGCACCATCGCGGTGACCACCGACGCCGGCTCCTGGGTCGCCCCCGCCACCCGCGCAATCTGGATCCCCGCCGGAACGGTCCACCAGCACCAGGCCCACGGCGAACTCGACCTCCACCTCGTCGGCCTGCCCGCCACGGAGAATCCCCTCGGCCTCGACAAACCGGCCGTCCTCGCCGTCAGCCCCCTCCTACGCGAACTCATCGTCGCCTACACCCGCGACCCCGAGAACGACAGCCCGCCCCACTTGCGCCTGCGCGCCGTCATGCTCGACCGGCTCAAGACCTCCCCCGAACAGCCCCTGCACCTGCCCACCCCCACCGACCCCCTGCTCCGAAAACTGCACGACCTCCTACGCGCCGACCCGGCCGACAACCGCTCCCTCGACGACCTCGGACGCCAGATCGGCGCCAGCGCCCGCACCCTCTCCCGCCGCCTCCACGACGACCTCGGCCTCACCTACCCCCAATGGCGCACCCAGATCCGGCTCCACCACGCCCTGATCCTCCTGGCCGACAACTCCCCCGTCACCACCGTCGCCCACCGCTGCGGCTGGTCATCCGCCAGCACCTTCATCGACGTCTTCCGCCGCACCTTCGGCCACACCCCCGGATCCCGCCCCGCCACCTGATGCAGCGCCAGCCGACGCACCAGCTGCCAAGATCATTTGCCAGGTGAGAGGACAGGTGCCGGTACATCGAGAGTGTGTGCGGTAGCACGTCGGCTAATGGCTCGTCTCAGATAGCCGATCGGGAAATCGGAGGTACGAGGTCGGCGTTGTTGGTAGAACGACGGGGTGGATCACCTGATGTGGGCGATGACCTGGGAGAATGACATTCCGCTGGAGCGGCATGAGGCTCTTGCCGGAATGCTGGCCAGGGCGTATCCCCGGCATGCTGAGCTGTTCAGCGGAGGGCGGAGTTGGTCGGGAGCGCGCCCGGAGGCGCGGATCGTCGGCAGTGTGGGTGGCCGGCCCGTCGCTCATCTGGGACTGCTTCGTCGCTTCTTGCGGGTATCTGGCACCGATGCGAGCCTGCTGATCGGCGATGTGGGGCTTGTTGCGGTCGATCCTGAATTCCAGGGCCAGGGTGTCGGTAGCAGACTGCTCGATCGGACCGCTCGGGCGATGACGGACCTTTCGCTGCCCTTCGGATTCCTGACCTGCCATCCCGAGGTGGTTCCGTTTTACCGCAGCGGGGGCTGGCAGCGGGTGGACAGACAGGTCACCCGGATGATCGACAACAGCCAGCAACCCGAGGTCTATGACGGTCCGGCGATGGTGCTCCCCGTGCACGCGCAGATGACCCACTGGCCGCACGGACACGTCGTCGATCGCAACGGCCTCGAAGTCTAGGACCGGGCGGGCGGCCGGGGCCGACCGGACCGCGCGGCGTCCGATGCACGAGAGGCACGCCCCCATGGGACCCGCCCCTCGCGCATTTCCTCCAACTGCCGACGGGGCTATGCGAAGAGTCGGCGCCAGGTCTCTGGCCCGGGGTAGCCGTCCGCTGACGATCCTGTCCAGCCTTGGGCGCGTTGGAAGGCTTCGACGTTGCGCCGGTCGCTTTCGGTCCACCGTTCCCCGGGCCCTTGGGTGTAGTGCTTTCCGAAGCCCTTCTTCACCAACTGCACACCGAGTGCCTTGACGTGCGTATTGACGGCACCCGGACGGAAATGCTGTATGCCGGGGAAGGCGGTGCCGCTCTCGCCACCACCGGTGGTGATGTTCTTGCCCTTGCCGTTGACCAGGTAGTCCCATGTCGCCTTGCCGGGAATGCCGTCCGCGTCACTGCCGGTCCAGCCCTGAGCCCGTTGGAATGCCTGGGTGGCCTTGCGGTCCGCTTCCGACCAGCGAGGATCGGGGCCCGAGGTGTAGTACGAGCCGCCACCGCGCTTGACCAGCATCCGGCCCAGCTCGGTCACATGCTTGTTGTTGGCTCCCGGACCGAACTTGTCCGCGCCGGGGAAGGCGGTGCCGCTCTCACCACCGCTGTTTGAGTTCAGGTTCTTGTACCGGTACGCCACGTAGTGCGCGGAGTTGTTCCAGTAGGCGTAGGGTGTCGTGCGCTTGACGGTATGCGGTCGGGTCTGGTCGTAGGCGACGTACTGGGTCTTTGCCGAGTTGACCCAGCCGCCGAAAATCACCACATGCGAACCGGCCACCGGATTCGCCGAGTTGTGGAACAACAGCATGTCACCGGGCTGGAGTTCACCCTTGGATATCCGAGTGCCGTATGAGGCCAGACTGCCGGTCCACTGATTGTCACGCAGCCCCCAGGCCATGGAAACGAACCCTGAACAGTCCATGCGGTAACCGTCTGACCAGTAGCGGTTCATGCTATACGGCACCTTGGCATTCACCCAGACCTGGGCCCGGGCGATAATCTGCTCCCGGGACAGCCGCAGGTCCTGTGAAGCCTGCTGGGCCGACACTCCGAACAGCGGGCCTGGCGTGCCCTGGTCGTTTCCCGTTGCCGCCATGGTGTCGGTCGCGGAAGAGGCGGCAGAGCGCTGCGGTGCTGCTTCGGCCGGTGCTGAATTCGCCGCGAACGATGTACCGGCACCAGTGACGAGTGTGGCGCCGCCTGCCAGAGTGGCCACCAGGGCAGCTCTGGCGGCCTTGGGGCCGTGAAGACCTGAGTGGCGGGCGGCGCGGGCTTCATGTACGCACCCGGCGCAATGGCATTCCGCGGGGGCTTGGATCTCGTCGAATGCGGGTGCAGGGCACGTCACTTCGCAATATCCTTCCCGTAATGGATCCAGCCGCTCTTCCGGCCGGCCGTCCCGTTGTCTCGAAATAGACGTGGACACGTACGCATACAGCTTCACCAATCGTTTACAAGACGAGTTTCGGATGCAGTAGCCACAGCCCCCGTTGACGGCTGTCGTCACGATCGGGCGGCGCCATAGGTGCCGGATGCGAACCTGCCCGGTCCACCGGCCGCCGCCGTGTTCCACAGGCTGTCACGAGGCGGGAGAAGAACAGGATCGCCATCAGCACGCCGATCCCGACGTACGTCAGCGCGATGAGGCCGAACGCGTGGCCCTTGTCGTACTGCCGACGGGAGTGCGCGGGACCGCAGCCGACACCCGCTCGTCGACGGTGGTTGTGTCCTTGTCGTCAGGACCCGGGGGTGGTCAGGTTGGCGAAGGCGGCGGGCTTCACGCCAGCGGCCGATTTGGCTCGCCCAAGGAGTCCGGCGTCCCGCTCCACGGGTCCGGTGCACACAGCATCCAGCTCTGATCGCAGCAAGGCCTGATGCAACCATCCACATGCCTGCCGATCACCCGGCGCTACAGAACCGGCCGCACCGCGAGCGCGGCCGAGCACCTGTCAGGCACCACATGTCGGAGTCCCCCGCAGGCTGGGGGTCGCCGCTTGTCAGTGCTTGGAAGGAAGTGACCGCCCGGATCGCCTGGTTCTCGCTCGGCAGCTTGGCCGCCCCGCCCCGTCGGACTGGGCGAACGCTGTCCTCAACTTCTTCATACCGCGCCCCAAAGCCGCTGAGTGAGCGGTGAGATGCACTCATGTCTCACATTCACCGCCTTAATGATCTTTGAATCAAACATGACTGACGGGGGGTGAGGGGGCAAGGGACGAAAGTCCCCTGCTGTTGGACCGGGTACCGCGCAGGGCAAACTGCGCTTGTCCTGCCTTTCAAGCGTGGCCTGAGCCGGTCATTCGTGGCGCCGCCGGGACCGACGGGCCGGAGCATGGCTGTGAGCCTGTCACCGACCAGCGCATCGAACACATCCGAACAGCCGGCGGGGGTCTTGGCCGTTTCGAAACCCCGGACTCGGACACGGCGCAGCGTCCCGTCTTCCTCTCGTGGGCCGTACAGACGTCCTCCTGGGCGCCGAGGAATTCCAACCAGGCGCGGGTCTGGTCCTCGTCGTCGCGCAGCACGGCAGGCAAGCGGCCGGTCACGGTGATGAGTTCGGTCTCCGCGGCCGGGACGGCGTCGAGGACGCCGTCCAGCGGTCCGGCGCCCGCCAGGAGCACCGCCGATGCCGCGCCCCGTCCGCTCGTACGCGATCCGTACTCCGCGCAGGCCTCCCCCCGAAGGCGGCGGCACAATCCGGTCAGTCTGCATGGCCGTTCGATGAACCGCGCGCGACCGACAGCAGGTCAACGGCCTCCCTACGGCCGTCACCCGGGGTGCCGACCCCCGTTCCGTGCGTAATCACGTAGGGCTTCACCCCACCTGAGCTGCTGGAACGACCGTCCGGTCGCCGATAATCGAACGCGTTGTCCGTAATTAGGTCATCAAAGTGCGCGCAACCTTCGCATCCGACAGACTCGGCCCGCATCCAATCGATGAAACGCAGTCAACTGCTGCGTATGTCCTTCGAATTGAAAGAGAGTTCTGTCGTGCGTCACCGCATCGCTGCCGTCTCCGCCGCCGCCCTCCTGACCCTGGCCGGCGCCACCGGCATCGCGCAGGCCCAGCCGGCCAGTCTGTACGCCCCCTCCGCGGTGGTCCTCGCCGTGGCTCAGGGCGAGGACGAGGCCACCGTCGTACGGGCGTCCACCCTCAGCTGCGCACCGACCGCGCAGGGTACGCACCCCAACCCCCAGGCCGCCTGCGCTGCCCTTGCCGCCACTGCCGGCACGCTCGACGCACTCCTGGCTGCCCCGGACCAGAACCGAGCCTGTCCGATGCACTACGACCCGGTCACCGTCACCGTGGACGGCGTTTGGCAGGGCAGCCGCATCTCCTGGAAGCACACCTTCTCCAACGCGTGTGCCATGTCCGCGACCCTCAACGGGAACGCCGTCTTCGCGTTCTGATCGCCCTGGCCGGGCTCTCGTTCCGTCCGCCCCCCGCCCGCTTCGGGCGGGGGGCGGACGCTGAAGTTCTTCAAGGTGGAGGCTCGGTTCCCGGAGTCGGTCAAGGAGGTGCCAGCCGCCGAGGTGGAGTACGCGGCTCAGCAGGTGAAGGTGCCTGCGGAGGCATACGCGGACTACGAATGGCAGAGCAAGGCGATCCGGCGGCACCGGGGCGAGAACCGGGCGGCGTGCGGGTTCCGGGCGAACGCCGAGGAGGACCAAGACCGGCTGGCCGCGTGGCTGGCCACCGCGCTGTGCCCGGTGGAGCTGTCGCATGACCGGCTCGCGGGCGCCGTCGTGGCTCGATGCCGCAATGACCACATCGAGCCGTCGGCGCCCGGGCAGGTGCGGCGGCTGACGCTGCTGGCCATGCTGTGCCATGTCCGGCAGAAGGAGATCACCGACTCGCTGGTGGACCTGTTCATCCAACTCGTACTGAAGATCAACACCGGCGCCGAGCGAGGCCCGGGTCCGCACGGTTCGGCGTTCGTCGTACTCGGCGCACCGGCGGCGGATGTTGTCGCCGCTGCTGAAGGCGCTGGAGCGGCGCCCCCTTCGACCCGGCCGAGGCGGTGCCGCTGGACGGAGTGGTTCCCGAGCAGTGGCGGGTGGCGGTCGTAGACGGCAAGGGCCGCGTCGAGCGCATCCCGTACGAGCTGTGCGTGCTCGTCAGCTTGCGGGACGCGCTGCGGCGGCGGGAGATCTGGATCGTGGGCGCCAACCGGTGGCGCAATCCGGAGGACGATCTGCCCGCCGGCTTCGAGGACGACCAGGACGTCCACCACGCCGCCCTGGGGCAGCCGCAGGACGCCGGCGAGTTCATCACCGCCCTCCAGAGCAAGCTGCGGACGCCGCTGGACCGCTTCGAGGGGGCTCTGGCCGCGGGCACCACGGGCGGGGGCGCGATCGTCTAGAAGCACGGCGGGCCGTGCTGCGGCACCGCACCGACATGGAGGTGGACCGGCAGTACACCGACACCCACGGCGCATCCACCGTCGGCTTCGGCTTCGCCCACATGCTCGACTTCAAGCTGATACCCAGGCTGAAGAACATCGGCTCCGCCCGGCTGTACCGGCCGGCCGCCGGGGAGGATAAGAACTGGCCGAACCTCGCGCTGGTGCTGTCCACCAAGACGATCAACTGGGACCTGATCCGCCAGCAGTACGACCAGATCGTGAATCCCCAGGGCCTCCAGGTCGTGGAGAACTGGAACAGCGCGAACAAGGCCCCCTGCTACGGCAAGGACGGTGACCTGGCCGGGCAGGACAAGGAGGCCCAGGAGGTGTCCACGCTCGCCCTCCACCTGCTCCAGTCCGCCCTGGTCCACGTCAACACACGCTGCTGATGCAGCAGATCCTCGCCGATCCGAAGTGGGCCGACATCCTCACCGACCGGACCGCCCGGCGCTGTCCCCGCTGTTCTGGACACACGTAACCCCTACGGCCGGTTCGAGCTCGACATAAACAGCCGACCGGAGCTGGGCCCGGCCGCCCGGGCCGCGACGGTCCCCGGCCCGCGCACCCCTGAGCCACAGAACGCGGCGGTCCCCGCGTGGCCGGGGCCGGGGCCGGGCGTACGGTAGAGATGATCTTGGACGCGTGAGGTTGAGGTGTCGGGGCCAGCGCAGGCGTATGGCTTTGGCTCTTGCGGTGAAGGTCCGCGAGTCTCCGACCTGCTGGGCCGCGCCGGCGGCGCTGGATCGGCTGTCCAGCGCCGACTACAACCCCGCCCGGGTGTCGACTCCGATCATCCGGTTCGGCCTGGCCCTGAACGACTACCGCGACCAGGACGGCCGATCGGATGCCGCCCGGTACTGACGCGACGCCGAAGCCGCGCGGGCTGCCTGTCAGCCGGCCGGGATGCGCCCTGACCCGATCGCGAGCTCGCCGGCCCGGCTCAGGGGCTGTCGGGATCGATGGCGTTGTTGATGCGGCGGCCGATCTCGCGGAGCTGCTTCTGCTGGGCCTTGGTGAGGGGATCGAGCACCAGGCGGCGCACCTCCGCGACATGGCCGGGGGCGGTGTCCACGACCTTGTCCCAGCCCGTGTCGGTGAGGATCGCGAGGGTGTAGCGGCCATCGGTGGGATCGGCGGTGCGGTAGAGCCAGCCCTCCTTCTCCAGGCGTTTGACCGCATGGGAGAGCCGGGAGAGCGAGCCGTCGGCGAACTCGGCCAGGGTGCTCATCCGCAGTTTGCGCTCCGGGCTCATGGAGAGCCCGGCCAGGATCTGGTACTCGAAGTGGCTGATCCCTGCGTCGCGCTGAAGCTGGACGTCCAGGGCGACTGGAAGCCGCACCGCGGTGCTGACCAGGGCCTGCCAGGTCGCTTGCTCGTCGTCGTCCAGCCAGTGGGGCTCGTCTGCGCTCATGCCCCCACTTTAACTTGAACCCTCAACTTGAACGCTCACCCGAAATAACTTGAGCGTTCAAGCGATGTCACTTGACGATTCAAGTGCGATCGACCTAGTGTTGAGTTGAACTTTCAACCACTTGAACGGAAGAATCCCTCATGAACATCGCCTTGTGGATCATCGCGAGCGTCCTGGCCCTGGCCTTCTTCGCGGCCGGCCTGATGAAGGTCGGCCAGCCGAAGGAGAAGCTCGCAGCCTCGGGCATGGCCTGGGTCGAGGACTTCTCTCCGAGGTCAGTCAGGGCGATCGGCGCCGTCGAGGCGATCGGCGCCTTGGGGCTGATCCTCCCGGCCGCACTTGGCATCGCGCCGGCCCTGGCGGCCTGGGCCGCCCTCGGACTCGCGGCGACCATGCTGGGCGCCGCCGCGGTGCACCTGCGCCGCAAGGAGGCGAAGGCGATCCCGGTCAGTCTGGTGCTGCTTCTCCTGGCCGCCGTTGTGGCTTGGGGCCGCTTCGGCCCCTACGCCTTCTAAGCCTTCCCCTCCTGCGAGTCGCAACCACCCGCGCCGGGCCGTCAGGACGACCGGTTGCGCTCCCCCATCAGCTTCACACCCCGCCGTCGCCGGCGACGCATCCCCCAACGTGATCTTGAAGACAAGGAATCGACATGCTCGACCGCCGCAACGTCCTCCGAGGCGGAGGCGCCGCTGCCCTGGGCGCTCTCGCCATTACCGCGGTAACCAGCGGAACCGACCTGGCAGCCGCGGCCAGGGGCAACCGGGAACTGCTCGGCGACCCGGCCTCCACCCCGCAGGCCGAGTCGCTGTGGCCGACCGACCTGACGCGTAAGGAGCGCAAGCACCTTGAGGTCTTCGACGAGCTGGACTTCGCCGTCTACTCCGGTCAGCAGTGGGACAGGATCGGTGAGAGCCACGCACAGAACATCCGCGTGCACTGGCCCGACGGCCACTACACGGACGGTATCGACCGGCACATCGCCGACATGAAGAGCCAGTTCGTCTGGGCACCGGACACGCGCATCACCGAGCACCCGATCCGCATCGCCAAGGACAACCTGACCTCGGTGACCGGCGTCATGCAGGGCACCTTCACCCGTCCCATGCCGGACGGCAAGGGCGGCTTCATCCAGCCGACGGGCAAGAAGTTCTCCATCAACATGGCCACGGTCGGCATCTGGAACAAGCACGCAGTGATGGAGGAGGAGTTCCTCTTCTGGGACAACCTGACCTTCTACCAGCAGATCGGCCTCGCCTGACCGGGCGTGGCCCAGCGGTGCGGGAACCGCTCGGCGACGTGCCGGGCGACCGCATCGACGCCGGGGCGGGCGTATCGCTCCAGGGAGCGGACGGAGGCCTGGCGGGAGCGGGCCGGCAGCCTCGGGGTGGAGGTGCCGCCTTCGGCTGCCGAGTAGTGCCGTATCAGGCAACGTTCGCCCTGTTGTGATGTGAACGGGAACGCGCCTGACGCCGTCCGGCCGGAACACCCCCTCGACGAGCAGTTCCCGGTCGAACGTCCAGCTGACACGGGTATGCGCGCGGAAGACCCTGGAAGCACGTCGCGATCTCCCCCTGGGGCAGGACCTCTCGGTACGCCGCATCCAACTACAGGGGACCGCACCGGGTAGGTAATCGTCACCCCCAGCAAGAGCGCAGCGGTGAGCGGGCCGCGTCGGAACGGCTCCGCTCACCGTGTCAGGCCGACCGCATCGGAATCACTTCACAAGCTCGGGGGACCATGTCGTTCCTGCGCCGGTGTGCGGGGGCGTTTCGGCTTGAGCGACCTGCTGTGCGGAGGCGGCAGGCGGGGCTTCCTGGGGAGTCCCGGTGGCCGTGGTCTCGTTGGCGGCGCTGGAAGGCAGCGGGTTGTAGAAGAGGGCCAGGTGCAGGCCGAAGGCCCAGTGCCACACGAAGACCGAGAGGATGTAGTTCCACCCCAGGTCCAGACTCAGGAAGCCCGGGTCGGTGCCGCGGGCGGGGCCGTAGATGGCCGGGGTCATGAACGACACACTGACTATGGCAAGCAGTGTGCCGAACGCCAGTCCCTTGGTTAGGTTGCCGAGCACAGTGTTGCGCCAGGGCAGGACGGGGTGCAGCGCGCACGCGAAGACCACGGCGAAGAGGATCCCGTCGAGGTAGTGGAAGGCGCCGCCGACCACGAATTCCTCCAACGGAGAGGCGAAGGGCACGTAGACGGAGCCGTTCGCGGTGTTCCAGTCGAGCCTGGTCAATCCCACACCGGGGAACCAATAGCCGAAGATCGTCGCCACGTGGGTGGCGACGACGCCCCCCAGTAGTGCAGCGGCGACGCGGTGGCGTGTGGCCCAAAGGCGCCACCAGCGGATGCTCTCGTTATCCATGCTTTCTGTGCGGCTCTGCGCCATCGAAGTGCCGATCTGTGAGATGAGAAGTGGACGCCCTTTTGCTCCGCGAGGAAAGGGCAGGGAGGGGGTGTTGAGCCGCCGCGACGAGTGTCGAGTGTCACCGGTGCCGACGGGTCTGGAGAGGTCGGGCCGAGGATCCCATCGGTGAAGGACAGAACCGCCAGCGCACATATCCCGATTATCGGAGCCGTTCAACTATTTATCGGTAATGTCAGTGTGAGGTGACGAGTCGAGCGCGTCAACAGGACCTTGGTCCTTGGCAAACGCTCGTAACCAGGCCATACGGGCGCTATGGCGCTGCCGAGCATCGGCGAAAGCGCCCTGGCCGCAGCCGGGGCGCAGATGGCGTCGCCCGTGCCGAGGCCGCCGCGGACGGAAGCGTGGGGAGCAGTGCTGCTGCCCATCGCGGCTGGCGAAATTGCCCGTTCGGCAGGTGTGGAGTGCGGCCGTGCGAGGATCCGGGCGTGACCGGCACCCGGCGCGGTACGCGGACCGGCGGCTCGATCGGACGAGTGGGCAGCGACGCCACCAGGCCACTCGCTTGCTCCGATTATCGGACTACGCGTATTGTTAATCGGTATATTTGAGCAGGAGCGACGGTGTCACGACGGCCCGGCAGGCGTGATTGTCGCGCAAGACTTAGGGGAGTGTTCCCGTGCCTGAGATTTCCAAGACCGCGGACCAAGCGCTCGCTCTGCTGCTGAGCATCGGCGAGGAGGGCGGGGCCACTGCGGCGGCACTGGCCGACCGTCTCGGCATGCATCGCACGGTCGCCCACCGGCTCCTGGCGACCCTGGAGCAACGCGGGTTCGTAGGGCGCCGGTCCGACGGATATGAACTCGGACTGGTGTTGCGGCACCTCGCGGCGCGTGTGGAGCCGGAGCTGCTCCAGGTCGCGCGAGTGGTCATGGACGAGCTCAGCGCGACCACCGGCGAGGCCACGATGCTGAGTTTGCGTGAAGGGAACGACGCCGTGACGGCCGCTCTCGTCCCGGGCACCCGCCATCTCGTGCGTGTCGCACTGGAGCCGGGCTTCCGTCACCCACTGCATGTGGGGGCGGCCGGCCGGGCGATACTCGCCTGCCTGGACGACCGGATTCGCCGGCGGGTTGTCGACGCGAGCCCGGCGCCCGCTGTGCTGAGGGAGCAGCTGAAGGAGATCCGGCGCCTGGGATATGCGAGTTCGCACGACGAGCTGCAAGAGGGGCTGTGCGGCATCGCGGCTCCAGTGATCGGCGAGAGCGGCCTCGTTGCCAGTCTGAGCCTGACGGTTCCCCTTACCCGTGCCGCCGATCTGCAGACGTGGGTCGGCGATGTCGTCCGGGCGGCCGAGCGCCTGCGTGATGAGCTGGGTGCCGCTGCTCGATGACCGGCAGCAGCTGACAGTCCGGCTCCCGCCGGCCGCTCGGCCATGTGAAGGCGGGCGGGCGCCCGCCGCGGTTGCCGCGCCGGAGCCGGTTACGGATCTGATCGGCCCGTTCGGGGATGGCGTGGCCGATCCCCCGCCGCCGCGGCAGGTCCGGGTTGAATCTTGCTGGTCAGGCCCCCGGGAGCGCCCGCACCCCGGGGCTGCGGAGTCCCCTTTTCGAGCCCCGGAGGGGTGCCGGCAGACGCCGTCGATGGCGGAGTCGGCCGACACGAGCCAGGCGATGGCGCCGGCCGTGTCCGCCCGGGCCTGGGCGGCCCCGAGCGTCTGCTCGAACGTACCGTCCAGGGCCCAGCGCCGGAAACGCGTGTGCAGCGCGACCCACGGGCCGTCCGGCACGTTGCGGTGGCCCGCCGCCCCGGTCATGGCAGTTGCCGCCTGCGCGGCAGGTTTAGGTCGGCCGGCGCTCGAAGTGCTCCGCCCAGCCGTCCTGCGGAATCGGAGGCCGGCCGGACGATGGCCTCCCCGGGGGCCGACGGCGGCGTGTGCGTGCCGTGCGAGAGCCGGGTCGTGACAGGCGTTTCCGGGTCAACGTCCGCAGATGTGGCGGGGCGTCGCAGGCACGACCTCCCGCTCGCCGTCGACCCGGCACGTCCGACAGATCGCGCCAAGGACAGCCAAGGCGAATCGGCACGCAGTGAGACCGAATCCGCCACATATCCCGATTATAGGAACCATTTGTCCTATAAATGGGATTGGTCTACTCTTCCGGCATACGACTCATGGATCCATCCAGTTCCGTGAGAGCCGAGACCGCGCCCTCACCCGTGCCCGCGCCGTGCCAACCGGCGCCCCGTGGGCATGTGGTGGGTTCCGGGGCCGGCCCGAGGGCACGGCGCCCTGGCGCAGGTTGCCCCTTCGGCGCCGCTTGAAAGCGCCGCCTGAAAACGCACCCGGCGCGCGGAACTCGCATGGCTTTCGCATGGGTCCGCCTCGCCCGCCGAGGCCTGCCCCAGGGCCCCGACCCTGGGCAGGCCTCACGTGCGGACGATCCGCTGAAAGGGAATCAGTCATGGCGTTCTATCGGCGCTTGGGCGATATACCGCCCAAGCGGCACACCCAGCACCGCCGCCCCGATGGCGGCCTCTACTACGAGGAGCTGGTCGGGGAAGAGGGTTTCTCCACGGATTCCTCCCTGCTCTACCACCGGCACATTCCGTCGGCGATCGTCGACAGTCAGCCCTGGGAGCCGCCGGATCCCGCGACCGTCGCCAACCATCCCCTGAAGCCGCGCCATCTGCGCCTGCACGAACTCGTCCCCGGCGAGGAGTGGAAGGCTCTGGATGTGGTGACCGGGCGGCGGCTGCTGCTGGGCAACGGCGATGTGCGCATCTCCTATGCCGTGGCCGGCACCACGTCGCCGCTGTACCGCAATGCCATCGGTGACGAGTGCGTCTACGTGGAGAGCGGAACAGCCCGGCTGGAAACCGCCTTTGGCACGCTGCACGCCGGTCCGGGCGACTACCTCATCCTGCCCCGTGCCACCACGCACCGCTGGGTCCCCACCGGCAACGAGCCGCTGCGCGCGCTCTGTATCGAGGCCGACAGCCACATCGCACCGCCGAAGCGGTACCTCTCGCGGTACGGGCAGCTGCTGGAGCACGCTCCCTACTGCGAGCGCGACCTGCGCGGACCCGACGGTCCGCTGGTGGTGGCCGACGAAGGCGAGACCGAGGTGTACGTCAAGCACCGCGGTCGGGGCCCGGGCGGCATCAGCGGCACCGTACTCACCAGCCCCCACCACCCGTTCGACGTCGTGGGCTGGGACGGCTGCCTGTACCCGTACGCCTTCAACATCAGCGACTACGAGCCGATCACCGGCCGGATCCACCAGCCACCGCCGGCGCATCAGGTCTTCGAAGGGCACAATTTCGTGATCTGCAACTTCGTGCCGCGCAAGGTGGATTACCACCCCCTGGCGATCCCCGTGCCGTACTACCACTCGAACGTGGATTCCGACGAGGTCCTCTTCTACTGCGGCGGCGACTACGAAGCCCGCCAGGGATCCGGAATAGGGCAGGGCTCCATCTCCCTGCACCCCGGCGGGCTGCCCCACGGGCCGCAGCCCGGAGCCCAGGAGCGCAGTATCGGCGTGGAGTTCTTCGACGAGCTGGCAATCATGATCGACACCTTCCGCCCGCTGGAGCTGGGGGCGGCGGCCGGTGCTGCCGCTGAGGATCCCGGGTACGCCTGGACCTGGAACGTGGAGGAGACCGGAGGGCTACGGCGATGACGACGGCCCCGTCGGTTCCGCCGCTGTTCACCGAACTGGTTGACGATGCCGGACTGTTCCCGCCTGAGGCTCTCACCATGGCGGTGGCGTCCACACGGCACCGTCGCGACAAGGCGGCCGGGCATCCCGTGCTGACCCACCGGTTCCTGTGCGCGTCGAAGGAACTGGTCGAACTGCTCGCGGCCGTCGGCCCCGAGGACCCTTTCCGCCTCGGGCTGATCACACCGCTGGACACGGAGGCCGTGTACCGCGCGCTGGCGCTGATCGCCGAAGATCCGCGCATCGAACTGGCCCTGGTGGAAGGGCCCCTCCCGGACGGGCCGGATCCGGTCGCGGCGGCCCGGCGGGCGGTGACGGCGCTGGGCGCCCTGCCGGAAGGCGTGCCGGGCCATGTCGAGGTACCACTCACCGGCGACCAGCCATCGGTGCCCGCCGTGCTCCGCGTGCTCGCCGAGGGCGGGAAAGCGGTGTGCCGCCTGGTCGACGGTGGGACCGAGGACGCCGCCGTGGCCGCGCTCAGGTCGACCGACACGACCGCGCTGGTCGCCGAGGCGCACCAGATCTCCCCGGCCACCGCGTCGACCGCCCGGAATCTGTTTGTTTCCTACGGCTCCTGCAGCACCAGCGAGCCGATCGAGGATCTGCGGGCCCTGGGCCTGTTGGAGAAGGAGAAGGAGAAGGCCGCATGACACACACATGGGTTCCCGTACCGGACAACAGTGACTTCCCTCTGCACAACCTTCCCTACGGGGTCTTCTCCCGGCCCGGCGAGCAGGCACGGGTGGGCGTGGCCATCGGTGACGCCGTGCTCGACGTCTCCCGGCTGGACCTGCCCGAGGCCGCCGACTTCGCCGCCGTGTCCCTCAACCCGTTCATGGCCAGGGGCCCCGAGACGTGGCGCGCGGTGCGTTCCCGGCTCACCGACATGCTGACGCGGGAGACCTGCCGACCCGCCGTCGCCCCCCACCTGATCCCGCGGTCCGAGGTGACCCTCCATCTGCCCTTCGACGTGGCCGATTACGTCGACTTCTACGCCTCGGAGAACCACGCCGCCAACCTCGGCCGAATCTTCCGGCCCACGCAGGAGCCGCTGACCGCGAACTGGAAGCACCTGCCCATCGGCTACCACGGCCGGGCCGGCACCGTCGTGGTCTCGGGCACACCGGTGACGCGCCCCAGCGGGCAGTACAAGCCGTCGGAGGCAGCGGTCCCCGCCTTCGGGCCGTCGCGGCGACTGGACATCGAAGCCGAAATCGGCTTCGTGGTGGGCGTCCCGTCCTCGCTGGGCAGCCCCGTCCCGGGGACGGCCTTCGCCGAACACGTCTTCGGCGTGGTGCTGGTCAACGACTGGAGCGCCCGTGACATCCAGGCATGGGAGTACGTGCCCCTGGGGCCCTTCCTCGGCAAGTCGTTCACCACCTCCATTTCCTCCTGGGTCGTGCCCCTGGAAGCCCTTGCCGCCGCACGGGTCACACCGCGGCAGGATCCACCGCCGCTGCCGTACCTGGCCGACGGGCAGCGGTGGGGTCTGGACATCACCATGGAGGTCCGCCTCAACGGGCACCTGCTCTCCCGGCCCCCGTTCGCCACCGCGTACTGGACCCCTGACCAGCAAATGGCGCACATGACCGCCAACGGCGCGTCCCTGCGCACCGGCGACCTCTACGCCTCCGGCACCATCTCCGGGCCCCGCCGCGACCAGCGCGGCTCACTGATCGAACTGACCTGGAACGGCAGTGAGCCACTCGAGCTGCCCGACGGCTCCAGCCGCTCCTTCCTCCTGGACGGCGACACGATCACGATCAGCGCCGCCGCGCAGGCCGCGGACGGTACGCGGATCGGCTTCGGGGACGTCACCGGAACCGTCAAGCCGGCCGCCTCACACCTGACACACCTGACACACCTGATGGAGAACTGATGGACAAAGTTGTCCCGTCCGCGGCGGCAGCCGTCGCGGACATCCCCAGCGGGATCAGCATGGCGGTCGGCGGTTTCGGTCTGTGCGGCATCCCCCGCGAGCTGATCCACGCCCTGCACCAGGCCGAAGTGAGTGACCTGCACGTCGTGTCCAACAACTGCGGCGTCGACGACTGGGGCCTGGGCCCCCTGCTGGCCGACCGGCGGATCACCAGGATGACCAGCTCGTACGTCGGTGAGAACAAGGAGTTCGCCCGCCAGTTCCTTGCCGGAGAGCTTGAGGTGGAGCTCATCCCGCAGGGCACGCTGGCCGAGAAACTCCGGGCGGGCGGGTGCGGCATTCCCGCCTTCTACACCGCGTCCGGGGTCGGCACACCGGTCGCCGACGGCGGCGTGCCGTGGAAGTACCACGCCGACGGCACGGTCGCCACGGCATCACCGCGCAAGGAGACCCGCGGCTTCACCCTCGGCGGCCGAACCCGGGAGTACCTCCTGGAAGAGTCGATCATGTGCGACGTGGGACTGGTCCACGCCGCCGCGGGAGACCGGCACGGCAACCTCGTGTTCCACTCCTCGGCCCGCAACTTCAACCCGCTGTGCGCGATGGCCAGCCGGCTCACCATCGCGCAGGTCGAGGAACTCCTCGAACCCGGAGAACTGTCCCCCGACGAGGTGCACCTGCCCGGCGTGTTCGTGCAGCGCCTGATCGTGGTCGGCAGCGACACCGAGAAGCGGATCGAACGCCTGACGGTCCCACAGCCGTACGCAGCCGGAGTTGAAGGAGCAGCCGCATGAGCACGGGCCTGACGCGCCGGCAGATCGCCGCCAGGGCCGCCGCCGAACTGTCCGAGGGCGGGTACGTCAACCTCGGCATCGGCCTGCCCACGCTGGTGCCCGACCACCTGCCGCCCGAAGCCGACGTGGTGCTGCAGTCGGAGAACGGCATCCTCGGCGTGGGCCCCTACCCACTCCCGGGGCAGGAGGACCCAGACCTGATCAACGCGGGGAAGGAGCCGGTGACGACTGTGCCCGGCGCCTCCTTCTTCGACTCGGCCACTTCGTTCGGAATGATCCGCGGAGGCCATGTCGACACCGCGATCCTGGGCGCTCTGCAGGTCTCGGGCACCGGCGACCTGGCGAACTGGATGGTCCCCGGCAAGATGGTCAAGGGCATGGGCGGGGCAATGGACCTCGTCCACGGCGCGGCCCGCGTGGTGGTGCTGATGGAACACCGGGCCAAGGACGGTTCCCCCAAGATCGTCCATGAGTGCACCCTCCCCCTCACGGGGCGCGGAGTGGTCGACCGCGTCATCACCGATCTGGCCGTGCTCGATGTGACCCGCGACGGACTGGTGCTTCGCGAACTCGCCCCGGGAATACGGGTCGAAGACGTGCGTGCGGCAAGCGAGCCCGAACTGCTGGTGCCCCGAGAGCCCGTCACCATGAATGTGGGATCCACCTCGCTCTGAGTCGCCGGCCCGCCCCCTCTCTGCCACCCACCGCGTCCTCTGCGGCCGTCACACCTGCCGTGCGGGACACCGCACCACAGCAAGGAAGAACCATGAAAGCCATACGAGTCGCCGCAATAGCCATCTCGCTGAGCCTGAGCACCCTCGCCACTACCGCTACCACGACCACTACCGCCAGCGCGTCCGGCGCAACGGCCAACCAGCAGCTGAAGGCACTCAAGGCGTCACTGACCACGTTGCAGAACTCGCTGACCTGGCAGGGATCCGCAGCCGCCACCTACCCGGCCGTCGACACAGCCGTCGAGCAGACCCTGACCGACCTGAACCGTATCCAGCGCGAGCACCCCACCGCAGTACCCCAGGCCGGCACCTTCAGCAAGCAGCTGGAACGGCTTGCCTCGGAGGCCGACTACTGGGTGCGTGTCACCGCCGAGCCCGGCTACGCCCCGGGCGTCCTCGACACGGTGGCCAACGTGCAGGCCGGCCTTCGGGAGTGGTGGACCGAGACCGGGGAGATCCGGCGGGACCTTCGCAAACCCAGCACCGTCCGGCCGGTTCACGGCGCTGCTCCGAGCCGCACCGGCGTCGACGAGACCGCCCGTGCGGGCAGGGTCTTCAGCGACGTCCGGGAGAAGAACGCCCTGCACATGGTCGTCGTTCCTCCCGGCAGCTACACCGCGGGCGCCACCGAGAAGGAACAGGAAATCTTCGGCGTGCCCTCGGCGCGACGCCACTTCGAGCGCCCGCAGCAGGAGGTGACGGTCGGCAAGCCGATCGCCGTGGGCCGCACCGAGGTGACGGTCGGCCAGTTCAAACAGTTCGTCAAGAAGACCGGCTACCAGCCCGCCCAGGGAATGCGCACGTGGCTGCCGAACAAGGACTCGCTGATGGAGTTCCGCCCCGAGCTGAACTACCTGAACCCGGGATTCCCGCAGACCGACGACGACCCGGTGGTGGGCATCACCAAGAACGATGCCGAGGCCTTCGCCGCCTGGATGTCCCAGCGCACCGGACAGACGTACCGGTTGCCCACCGAGGGCGAGTGGGAGTACGTCGCCCGAGCCGGTTCGCAGAACCCGTTCTTCTGGGGGAAGGACGTCAAAGACGCCGGCCGGTACGCCAACACGTACGACGAGGACGCCTACGCCGCCAACCGGTTCTCCATCAGCGGCAGCGGCGAATGGCCGCACGTGAAGAACGTCCGTGACGGTTTCCCCCACACCGCCCCGGTCGGCTCCTTCAAACCCAACGCCTTTGGCCTGCATGACATGACCGGCAACGCGCGTGAGTTCGTGGCCGACACCTGGATCGACAGCCAGGCCGGTGCGACGGCCGACGCGTCCGTACGACACGGCGAGGCACCGTTCGTCGTGCTGCGCGGCGGGGCCTGGAACTACCAACCGCAGAACCTGCGCATCGCCTATCGCAGCGGCTACCTCTCCTCCGAGACGAGGACGAACATGTTCGGCTTCCGACTCGTACGCGAACTCTGACTCTCGGCCGCCTCGGGCCGCTGGCAAGGGCAATAGCCCCCGGCCGGGCGGCCCGTGGTGGGAGGATCGGGGGTATGGGTGACAGCGGGGACATAGCGCGGTTGGGGTCGGTGACGGCGCTGCTTGACGCCACGGGGTTCTTCTTCAAGGCGGCGCGCGATGCGTTTCCCGGGGCAGCGGAGACCGACTGGGTACAGGCCACTGCCCTGGACCCGGGGTCGGTCGGGCCGGGCGGGGCGTGGCGGCTGGACTTCCGCTGCTTCGCCGTCGCCGATCCCAGCGGCGCGGGCTGGACGCTGATCGATGCGGGTGTGGGGCCGGCCGAGAGCCCCGGGGCGCCTTGGTGCCCGGTTCCCGGGCGGCTGCCGGGCCTGCTCACGGACGCCGGCATCAGCCGGGAGGATGTCCACACCGTGGTCCTGACGCACCTGCACGAGGACCACACGGGGTGGGCGTCCGACGCGACGGGCCGGCCGTTCTTCCCCCGCGCACGCTACGTCGTCCAGCGTGCGGAGACCGCTTCGCTGGACCGGCAGGACCCGGTGTGGTCGTGGGGCGTGGAGCCGCTGCGTGCGGCCGGGCAGTTGCACGAGGTCGACGGCCGGCACCGGCTGCGCCGGGGCATCACCCTGCTGCCCACACCCGGCCACACGCCCGGTCACCAGTCCGTGCTGATCGAAGGGCAGGACGACGGCCGGGACGTCCTGGTCACCGGCGACCTGCTCGTGCATGCCGTCCAGCTGGCCAACCCGGCCCTGGCCTACGCCCACGAACGCGACCCCGAGGCCGCCCGAGCCTCCCGCGAGGACCTGCTCACACGGGCTGCGGACCGCAGGATGGTGCTGGCAACGGCACACCTGACCAGCCCGTTCGTCGAACTGTCGGCACGACCCGCGCCCGCCTGAGGACCGGTCGCCGTCAGCGTCTTGCCTCAGCCCCGGCCCTAGTCGGCGTCTTCGGGGTGTTCCTCTTGAAGGGATGTCAGGTACGCACCGGCGGAGGCCGCCTCGGCTGCGCCGATGCGCCGGTAGATGCCCACGGCCTCGCGGAGTTCGGCACGCGCAGTCGGCAGCGCGCCGGTGCGTGCCGCGCAGCGGGCGGCGCCTTCGAGGGCGCGGGCCTCTTCCAGCGGGCTGTGTACCTGGCGCGCGATCTGGAGGGCCTGGTGGTGCTGGTCGAGGGCCTCGTCCGCCGTGGAGGTCTCCGCCAGGAGCGTCCCCTTGCTGTTCAGTACCTCGGCCTCGCCGAGACGGTCGCCCAGGGACCGGAACAGCGTCAGCGCCTGCTCGGTCATCTCGGCCGCCGCTTGGAGGTCGCCGGTCAGACGCCGCAGCCGGCTCAGGTCCCGCAGCGTGTGGGCTTCGCCCAGCCGGACGTCGAGGTCGCGGTAGAGCTCCAGGGCCCGTTCCCCCAGCTCGGCTGCTGTTTGGTGATCACCCGTCAGGCGCTTGGCCTCTCCCAGACTCCAGAGTGCGTTGGCCTCGCCGAGCCGGTCACCCAGGGAGCGGTACAGCGCCAGCGCCTGCTCCGTCAGGTCCACCGCGGCCGGCCCGTTGCCGGTCAGACGCCGGACCCAGCCCAGATCCCACAGGGCGTTGGCCTCGCCCAGGCGTGCGCCGAGGGAGCGGTACAGCGCCAGTGCCTGTTCCGCCCGGGCGGCCGACTCCTCGTACTCCCCCGTCATCCGCCGCGCCCAGGCCAGATCCCACAGGGTGTTGGCTTCGCCCAGGCAGTCGCCCAGCGACTGGTAGTGGGCAAGAGCCTGCTCCGCCAGGTCGGCTGCTGCGGGATAGTCCCCCGTCATGCGCCGGACCCGGCCCAGGTCGCGCAGCGTGTTGGCTTCGCCGAGGGGTTCCCCGAGGGCCCGGTAGAGGGACAGCGCCTGCTCCGCCAGATCGGCCGCTGCCGGATAGTCCCCCGTCACGCGCTGCATCCACCCCAGACTCCACAGGGCGTTGGCCTCGCTCAGACGGTCGCCGAGGAGGCGTGCGGCCGAGATGCCGGTTCCGAGCAGGGAGATGCCCTGCTGCCAGGGGCCTTCCAGCCGGAGGAAGATGTTCACGGCGAGGGTGAAGCGGACGACGTCCGTGTGCCGTGCGTGCGTGGTGGCGTACTGGGTGCAGGCCAGGAGGTTGACGCGTTCGGCTCGCATCCAGGCCAGTGCCTGCTCGCGGTCCGCCAGGTCCGGTGCGGCTGCCGGGGGCTGGGCCACGGCCGGGGTGTCGGGCCGACGTGCGTCGGCGTAGTGACGGTCTGCGGCTTCGGCGGTGTGTTGGTAGTAGGCGAACAGCCTGCCGATGGCCTGGGCACGGTCCTCGGCGGGGTCCTGCTCCGCCAGTGAGCGTGCGTATTCCCGGATGAGGTCGTGCAGTCGGTAGCGGCTGCGGGTGGGCTCGTCGACGAGATGGTTCGTGAACAGGGCGCTGAGGTGCCGACGGGCCTGGGCGATCGGTACGCCGTCGAGGGCGGCAGCGGCGTAGGCGTCGATGTCGGGACCGGGGTGCAGGCCAAGGCGGCGCAGGAAGCGCTGCCGATCGGCGGGCAGTTCACGGTAGGAGAGGTCGAAGGCGGCGGCCACGGCCCGGTCGCCGGCCTCGAGTTCGCCGAGCCGGTCCTGGGCGGACGCGAAGTCCGCGGTGTACTCGGCGATGCTCCAGGTGGGGTGCTGGGCGAGGCGCGCGGCGAGCAGAGCGATGGCCAGCGGCAGAAAGCCGCACAGCCGGACCGCTTCCTCGACCGCGTCACGCTCGAGCCCGGGACCTGGCGGGGTTCGGTGCGTGAGCCGAATGAACAGCGAGGCCGCATCGTCGGGCGGCATGACGGTCAAGGACAGTGGCACCGCGCCGTCCAAGGCGGCCAGGCGCCGGCGGCTGGTGATGATGGCCAGGCACCCTTCGGAACCCGGCAGGAGAGGCTCGACTTGGTTGGAGTTTTCCACGTCGTCCATGACTATGACCATACGCCTGCCCGCAAGACGGTCTCGCCATAACGCGGCCCGCGCCTCCAGGCCATCGGGCAACTGTTGCGGCCTGACACCGATGCTCGTCAGCAGGGCGGCCAGAACCTCGGCGGGGTCGGCGGAGCGCTGGCCGGGAGTGTGGGCGTGCAGTCGGACGTACAGCTGTCCGTCGGGGTAGCGGTCGGCGAGCAGGTGGGCCGCGTGGGTGGCCAGCGTGGTCTTGCCCACCCCGGGCATGCCGTCGACGGTGTGTATGGCCACGGTCCTTCCGGGCGTGGCCGTCCGGAGGAGTTGGCGCAGCTCGCTCTCCCGCCCGGTGAACACCGCGACATCCCGCGGCAAGGTGCGCAGCGCGGTGATCGGCTCCGGCGCGGGGCTGGTGTGGACCGTCTGGTAGAGGTCTCTGCCGGCCATGAACACCTGGGACTCGCCGTGAGCATGCCCCTCCAACCGGGCTCCGGATGCATCAGGCGATGCAGCCGGCGATGCATCAGACGATGCATCCGGCCCACCCGACTCGGCGCTCACGAGCCGGTGATGTGCTGGTCCCGTCCGGCCATGAACACCCGGGAGCTGTCGTGGGCCGCCGCCTTCATGATGACCGGCCGGCCCTGGGCCGCCTGCTCGTCATCGGACAGCGCCGGAGTCAGGTGTTCGTCCAGCAACCGCCGTAGTTCGCCGGCGAGAGCGGGATCCTCGTTGAGCAGCTGCTGCAACCGCAGGCGCCAGGTGCCGGCCAGAGCCTGCTCGGTGTCCTCGTCGCTCTGCTCCCGCGCACCCAGCACTTGGGTACGCAGCGTCGCCAGTTCGGATCCGACCTCGTCGGCCGCGTCCGGACGCCGCCTCCGCCACCAGTCCACGACCGCGGCCCGGGCCTGCTGCCAGCCATCGGCCGCCATCGCGCCCACCAGCGCGCTCCCTGCCGTCACGACGATCGGATCCATGCCGCCCCCGCCCCCGCGTTGAAAGGGTCCCTGTAGGTAGACGGTAGCCGCGGGGCTTCGGGACTCTGAAGTGTCCTGCATGAAATAGCGTCAGAACCTGGCCGGGCCCCGCGAATGTAACCGCAACGAATCAAGGAGCGGAAACCCCTGTCTGACTCCGCCTCAGGATGGCACTCTCTACTCCTCGGAAGCGTTGTCCTGGGGGGGGATCACACGTGATGGAGCCGGGTACGGGCATGGGCCTGCGGGGCCGCAGCGGGATCCTGTCGCTGGTCGACGCATGCCTGAAGGAGAGCCCGGCGGCCGAGCGGCCCCTGACCATGCTCCTCGGCCCGGCGGGCAGCGGAGCCAGCGAGGCGCACAGCGCGCTCATGGAGCATTTCGGGCCCGACTACCCCTTCGCCTTCGTCAACTTCGGCGGGGCCCAGTCCCTGCTGCCGCGCTACGCCCTCGGCCTCCTGGCCCGCCAGCTCGAACGCAAACTGCCCCGCTACGGCCGCTCCCACTTCCCGCTGCTCAGCCTCGGCCTGCTCGCCTCCGACCAGGAGCTGCGCATGCGCAGCCTCGCCGAGGGCCGACGCGCGGTGCAGCGCCAGCTCGACCGGTTCCAGGAGGAGAACGAAGCCCGGCACGGCGACTACCTGGCCGCCTTCTTCGAGGTGGGCATGGGCGCGGTCGGCATGCCCGAGGGCGCCTCCACCGCCGCACTCGCGGTCTTCCAGGACGCCCTGCGGCGCAGCCGCCGCACCATGCCCGGCCTGTTCGGCGGCAGACTGGGCAGCCGGCTCACCACCGGGGCCCACTGGTACGGACGCCACCCCATGACGCGCAGCGCGGACCCCATGGAAGCCCTCGTGGAGCTCAACCTCTGGCGTCACGAGGGCGACGAGAACGAACAGGAGCGGCTCGACCTCGTCCTCTTCTCGGCCTTTCTGGAGGACCTCAGACGCAACACCGCCCGCAACTTCATGCCCCGCTCCTACCTGCTGCTCCTCGACAACTCCCACACCGAATACGGCCGCCGCTTCCTGGACCTGCTGCTGCGCTCCCGGCACGACGAGACGGTCGTGGCCGGCCACACCAGCGACCCGCTGACCGTCGTCGCCAGCTCCAATCGCTGGCTGCCCCGCTGGGGTCCGGCCACCGGGGACTCCTGGCCCTGGCAGCTGCGCGGCCCCGACCGGGCCTCGCTGGCCGACTGGAACGCCCACCGGCCGACCCGTGACAGCGAGGACACCTGGTGGTACCCGTTACGCCTGCGCGACCTCAACCTGGACGAGGTACGGATCCGGATCGAGCTCCAGCTCGGCGGGAACAGCGCCCTGGCCCCGCTGACCCGCCTGACCCCCTTCGTGCACCGGCTCACCGGCGGACTACCGCGCGCCGTCCACCACGTGCTCGACGTACTGCGGCAGGCCGGGCCGCTCCCGGACTCGGGTCCCCAGCAGGACCGCTGGCTGCGTACCCTGCCCGACCGGCCGCTGCGCACCGGGGAGGACTCCGCCACGCTCGCCGACGTCGCCCTCGGCCACCTGCTGCGCGACTTCGACGGGACCCAGCGCGCCGCCCTCGCCGAATGTGCCGCCGCCCGGGATTTCTCCGTCGCCACGCGGCTGCTCAGCCCCGACGACTCTTTGTTCGGCGAGGTACGCTCCCGCTGGCTGCTGACCGGACCCGTCGCCGTCGTCCCCGTACTCCACCCGTGGCTGCGCCGGCTGCTCCTGTGGCGGCTGGCCGCACGCCCCGACGGGTGGGACGCCGTGCACGAACTCCTCTCGGAGTACTACCGCGGCGAGGGAAGGCCGCTGCAGGAGATGTACCACCAGCTCGCCCGCGGGCGGACCGAGGAGGTCACGGCCCACCTGGCGCGGCGCTTCACCGCCGTACCGGCCGCGCAGTGGATATCCGAGTTCGACGCGATCACCGCTGCGCCGAACCGCTTCCCTGCCGACAGCGGACCGCTGGAACTCCTGGCCGGGCTCGTCCCGCGCCGGCCGGGGCGCGTGATGGACACCGAGTCCGTGATCCACACCCTGGTGACCACCCGCTGGGTGTGGAGCGATCCGCTCGCCGACCCCGCCATGCGGCTCAACGACATGATCGCCGACGGCTACACCCAGCTGTCCCAACTGCGGAGGAACGACATCGTGGCTCTGTTCAACGAGGCGGAGCGGTACCGTCACTGGCGCGATCCCCTGACCGCCGGCTGGGAGGGCTGAGCCCGTGCCCAGACTCGAATGGCCCCTGCACATCGTGCGCCGCGTCGCCCTGGCCACCACGGCCGTTGTCGCCCTGACCGCGGCGCTCTGGCTGGGTGTCGGCTGGCTGCAGGAACGCCAGGCCAGATGCGCCGACGGGGTCGTCGAACAGGGCCCGGCCGACGAGTGCGTCGGAGTGACCGACGGCTCCTACGTCTTCGCACCGCACCTGGACGCCGTGAGCAAGAAGATCGAGGACGAGAACCGCCGGGTCCTTGCCAACGCGGACAAGGAACCGTATGTCAGCGTCGCCTACTTCACCTCCTTCACCACCACTGCCGAGGACAGCAACTCCGCCGAGGGCGTCCGCCGCGAACTCCAGGGCGCCTACCTCGCCCAGTTCCGGCACAACCAGGGTGACCTCGCCGCCACTCCCAAGATCCGGCTGCTGATAGCCAACTCGGGCAGCAGGTCCACGCAGTGGAAGCACACCGTCGACGAGCTGATCGCCCGCAAGGACTCCTCCGACCGGCTCGTCGCGGTGGCCGGTCTCGGCCCCAGTACCAACGAGAACCTCGCAGCCATAAAGCGCCTCTCCGAACACGGCATCGCCATGGTCGGCGCCACCATGACCGCCACGAACATCCAGGGCATCAACGGCTACGTCCGGGTCGCCCCCACCAACGAGGACGAGGCGTACGCCGCCGCCGGCTACCTCAAACGGCGCGGGGCCGCCACCGCCATCGTCATCCAGGACGTGGCGGACGGAAACCTCTACGCCTCCACCCTCGGCACCGCCTTCACCAAGGCCTTCCAGGCCGGCGACAAGCAGAAACTCGTCGCCGAGCGCATGACCTACGACTCCTCCGTGAGCAGCGCCTGGCAGAACGAACTGCGCTACATGCCCGGACAGCTGTGCCAGCAGCGCCCCCAGATCGTGTACTTCGCGGGCCGCGGCCGGCATCTCACCCATTTCCTCGACGCGCTCTCCAACCGCAGCTGCACCGACCAGCAGTTCACCGTGTTCGCCGGGGACGACACGACGAACCTGAGCGCCGAGCAGCTCGCCCACGCCGCCGAGACGGGTATCGAGGTGCTCTATACCGGTCTCTCCCACCCCGATATGTACCGCTCGGCGCCGCAGGCGGTGTCCGCGCCGTCCGCGAAGAACTTCCAGCCGGGCGGGCTGCTGGACCAGTGGTTCCCGCACGACCCCCGTGAGGACGGTGGGGCCCTGATGGGCCACGACGCGGTCCTCGCCGCGGCTCACGGCATTCAGATGGCCGCCCGCTGGCAGGGGCAGGTCGTCGGCGATGCGGTGGCCCGGATGTTCCACCAGATGGACGGCACCCAGCAGGTGGCCGGGGCCAGCGGGTTCATTTCCTTCCAGAACAACGGCAATCCGCGGAACAAGGCCGTCCCGATCCTGCGCCTCAACGCCAAGGGCCGGGTCGAGTTCGTCGAGGTGTCCGCGGCGGAGGGCAAGCCGCCGCAGGAGCAGTGACGCGGCCGGGCCGCGCCGGACGCACGAAATCGCCCGGCCGGGGAGTCCGGCCGGGCGATTTCGTGCGTCTGCTGTCTACGGTCCGCTGGTGGCTTAGTACCAGTGGTTGGCCTGCCAGAAGTTCCAGGCCTCGACGGGGGAGCCGTAGCGCTCGTTCATGTAGTTCAGGCCCCAC